>CATIQX010000054.1 GCA_949531795.1 Cryomorphaceae bacterium
TTCATTAAAGGAGGTCTAACAATCGCTCTTTCCATTTTTCCCATTAAAACTAGAACTTCTTTGATGCGATTATGCATATCTAAAAAAGGTGGTGTATAGAACGCTTGAGCTAAAGGAAAAATTTTATCATTTATTTCTTGAGCAGCATTTAAATCTTTGTTTTTAACAGCCTTAAATAAAGAAACTTGTAAATTAGCTATTACACTTCCTGCACCAGATAAAAGTCCCTTTGCTCCCATTACTAAAGAAGACATTAACCAAGAACTATGTGTGGTAAGAACATTTACTGGATTTTTAAGATTTTGAAATGTTTTTATATGTTTTTCATGAAGCATTGGATCATTAGACCAATCTTTAATTGCCTTTATAGTAGGAACAGTTTCAAATAATTTCAGCAATGTTTCAAAAGGATAAGTTAGATTTCCAGCAGAAGGATAATTAAAACAAATCAAAGGTAAATCTGTGACATCTGCAATTCTTTTAAAATGTTCTAAAGCCATTTCAGGTCTTAAATGCCCTCCCATAGACATACTTTGAGGAGGGAAACATAATAACGCTGAAGCTCCATTTTGTGATGACATTTTAGCTATTTTAGCAGCTTCTATACTTCCATCAGCATAAACTCCATTAATAACATGAGTAATACCATTAGCTTCTTCTACGGAGAAATTTAAAATTCTTTTTTGTTCTTCAAAGCTACATGCATGAACTTCTGAAGAATGGCCATTAACAGTAATCGCGGATATCCCTTCTGTAAGGGCGCATTCTTTAATATGTTTCCTACTTGATTTTTCATCTATTTCAAAATCTGTATCAAATGCCAAAAGTGTTGCAGGGATTACTCCTTGTAACTTAATTCCATCTTTTAATGACATTTAAACCTCCATATAAATAATGTATTTTTAATTAAATAAAAATACATTATTATTTATAAAAATTTGTTAAGATATAAAAAAATATTTTAAAATAAATAATATAAAATAAGTGAGCATTAAATGGTAATTATTGACAGCCCTTCTGAAATTGTAAATTTCATAAACCAACCTTTAACACCAAGTGAGTGGTATCATGTAACACAAGACAAGATTAATAACTTTGCAGAATCCACTTCTGATCATCAATGGATCCATATAGATGTAGAAAGAGCTAAAAAGGAAATGCCTGAAGGAAAAACTATTGCTCATGGCTATTTTATGTTGTCTTTACTTCCAATGCTTGCAGCTCAAAACGCTAAGATCAATAATACCTCAAAAACATTAAATTATGGCTCTGACAAAGTAAGGTTTATTAATATGGTTAAGGTAGATTCATTTGTAAGAATAAATCGAACTATTTTGTCTTGCGATAATATGAAAAATGGAGGCTTTCGCGTAGTTAATAAATGTGAATTAGAAATCCAAGGTGAAAGTAAACCTGGTTTTATAGCAGAAACTATTTCTTTAGTTTTCCCATAAATTTTAATTTTAAGAAAAAGGTAATATCATGAAAGCAATAGTTTGTAATAATTTTGGACCCATAAAAGATATCCAATACAAAGATGTTGAAGATCCTAAAATAGAAGATAATAGCGTTATTATAGATGTTAAATCTATAGGAGTTAATTTTCCAGATGGCTTATTAGTTCAAGGAAAATATCAACTAAA
>CATIQX010000055.1 GCA_949531795.1 Cryomorphaceae bacterium
AATGATATTGCTAATAAAATCACTTCTTTACCATCCAATTATAATTTTTTAAGAAAGATTGAAAAGCTTATTGGAGACAGGAAAAAAATGTTTTTTGAATCTAATAAACTTGATTGGGCTATGGGAGAACTATTGGCTTATGGTTCCTTATTAAAAGAAGGCTATAACGTTAGAATTTCTGGCCAAGATGTAGAAAGAGGGACTTTTTCACACAGACATGCAGTTTTAAAAGCAGAGGACTCTGAGGAGGAAATAATTCTTCTGAACAATATGGGTAAAAGTCAAGGGAATTTTAATATTTATAATTCTTCTCTTTCCGAGTATGGCGTTATGGGTTATGAATATGGTTATGCTTTAACTAGTCCTAAAACACTTTGTATTTGGGAAGCTCAATTTGGAGATTTCGGTAACGGAGCTCAAATAATGATTGATCAATATTTGTCAGCAGCAGAAGATAAATGGAAATTACAAAACGGACTTGTTATGCTTCTTCCCCACGGCTATGAAGGACAAGGAGCTGAACATTCTTCTGGTAGAATGGAAAGGTATTTGCAATTATGCGCAAAAGATAATATGTATGTTGCTAATTGTTCAACACCTTCAAACATGTTTCATATTCTTAGAAGACAAATGGTAACGACCTTTAGAAAGCCACTAATTATATTTACTCCAAAAAGTCTTTTAAGACATCCAAAAGCTAAATCTAAGATTGAAGACTTTACTGATGGAAAATTCTTACCCTTAATTGATCAAGTTTCACATGATTCAAGTCAAATTAAAAAAGTAGTTTTTTGTTCTGGTAAATTCTATTATGATTTACTTGATTTTCAAGAAAAAAATAATATTGATGATACGGCTTTAGTTAGATTAGAACAATTATTCCCTTTACCTGTAAACGACATTCAAGTTGTTCTAAATAAATATTCAAATGCTCAAGAGATAGTTTGGGCACAAGAAGAACCTAGAAATATGGGTGCTTGGAGTCATTTATTATTACATTTAGAAGAAGCTAGAAGTTTTAGAGTTGCCTCTAGAAGGTTTTATGGTTCTCCGGCTGCGGGTAGTAGCGCTAGATTTATGAAAAGACATCAAGAAGTAATTGAATATGTTTTTGACAAGACTAAAAATAATATGTATTAAATTTTAATTATGATTTTAGAAATGAAAGTTCCATCTCCAGGTGAATCAATTTCAGAAGTTGAAATTGCTCAGTGGCTTGTAAAAGATGGAGACTATGTTCAAAAAGATCAAACGATAGCTGAAGTAGATTCAGACAAAGCAACACTTGATCTTCCAGCTGAAGAAAGTGGTGTGATTAGTCTGAAAGCTAATGAAGGTGATGCAGTGATGGTAGGTGAGGTAGTTTGTTTGATAGATACTTCTGCGAAGGCTCCTAAAGACAGCGAAATAGTTGTAAAAGAAAATATAGAGATAATAGAAAAGCCAGTAGTTCAAGAAGAAATTAAAGTAGAAGAAAATAGTTTTGCTAGCGGAACACCTTCACCTGCGGCAGCAAAAATATTAGATGAAAAAAAGATTCCACTATCAAGTGTGTCTGGAACAGGTAGGGGAGGAAGAATTACTAAGGATGATGCGATTAAAGCTCTTCCAAAAGTTGATATTGATTCGATTGTTAAAGGAAGAAATATAGAATCTAAAAAACTTTCTCTTCTTAGAAGAAAAGTAGCTCAAAGATTAGTTGCTGTTAAAAATCAAACAGCAATGCTTACTACTTTTAATGAAGTTAATATGACACCAATATTTGAGCTTAGAAAAAAATATAAAGAGGAGTTTAAGGAAAAGCACGGAGTTGGACTTGGTTTTATGAGTTTTTTTTCAAGAGCGACTGTTCA
>CATIQX010000056.1 GCA_949531795.1 Cryomorphaceae bacterium
GCCTTTCTAATTTCTTTGTTAGGAGGAGTAGCTGTTATGCCACAAAGAATTATTTTTTCAATTAAAAAAGCATCTGAGGTGCGAAATACCGAACCAACATTTAAGGCACTCCTTACATTGTCGAGTATAATGGTAATAGGTGTTTTTTTAGCTATTTTAAACTCTTCAATATTTATTCTTTGTAAATCTTTGTTTTTTAACTTTTTCATCACTTATATTTGTTGCAAAATTAAAGAATATATTTTTGTCAGTAAAGAAGAAGAAAGAAAAGAAAGTTACACCCTTAATGGGGCAGTATAATGCAATAAAAACCAAACATCCTGGCGCTTTATTATTATTTCGAGTTGGTGATTTTTACGAAACCTTTGGTGAAGATGCTGTTAAAGCATCTAGGATTTTAGGTATTGTACTAACAGCAAGGAATAATGGGGATTCAAAAATTGAATTAGCTGGTTTTCCACATCATTCTTTAGACACTTACTTGCCTAAATTGGTAAGAGCTGGAGAGAGAGTTGCAATCTGTGATCAGCTAGAAGATCCAAAACACGCAAAAGGAATAGTTAAAAGAGGCGTTACTGAATTGGTCACACCAGGAGTTTCGTATAATGAATTAACTATAGAATCTAATAAAAATAATTTTTTAGCTGCAGTTTTTTACGGTAAGAAAAATATTGGAGTTTCTTTCTTAGATATTTCCACAGGAGAATTTTTGATAGCAGAAGGTAATAGTGATTATGTAGATAAATTATTGCAAAGCTTAAGTCCTTCTGAAGTAATTTACCAGAAAACAAAAAACAAAAAATTTGAAGAAGATTTTGGTTCTTCTCTCTATACTTATTTGCTGGATGATTGGGTCTTTACAACTGATTATACTAATGATTTACTAAACAAGCAATTTGGTACAAATTCTTTAAAAGGCTTTGGTGTTATTGAGCTTGCTGATGGTGTTATTGCTGCAGGTGTGGCATTACATTACTTAAATGAAACACATCATCATCAAACAAAAAATATTCTAGGGATTTCACGTATTGAACAGGATAAATATGTTTGGATGGATAGGTTTACAATCAGGAACTTAGAGCTATTTTATTCTCCAAATGAAGGGGCGAAAACATTCATTGAAGTGTTGGATGACACAAAATCAGCAATGGGAGCCAGGATGTTAAAAAGATGGTTGGCCTTGCCCTTAAAAAATAAAGAACAGATAGCTAAACGTCATAACATAGTTGAGCAGATGCTTAAAAGTGAGACGCTATCAAATGTTCTCTCCCAAGAGATTGCTAGCATTGGAGATTTAGAACGATTGATATCAAAAGTTGCTACTCTGCGTATAAACCCAAGGGAATGTGAGAGGTTAAAAGATGCATTAATTTCTTTGAAGCCTATTAAAGAAATTTGCTCTTCTTCAGGAAAAGATTTACAACAATTATCCAGTAAGATAAATACTTGTACGACTATAAAAGATAGGATAGAAAAAGAATTAAGTGATAACCCTCCTATACTTGTTAATAAAGGAAATGTAATAAAAGAAGGGGTAAATGCGGAGCTTGATGAATTGCGCTCTATTCAAAATTCTGGAAAGGAATATTTGAGTAAAATGCTTGAGCGAGAGATTGAACGGACTGGAATAACCTCTTTAAAGATATCCTTTAATAATGTATTTGGTTATTATTTGGAGGTGAGAAATAGGTTTAAGGAACAGGTTCCTCATCAGTGGATAAGAAAACAAACACTTGTAAGTGCTGAGCGCTATATAACTGAAGAGTTAAAGGAATATGAACACAAGATTCTAAGTGCTGAAGGTAGAATTTCAGAAATTGAAAATGGTCTATTTTCTGAATTAGTACAAAGTATATCAGAACATATTCAGCCGATACAGCAAAATGCTTATATAGTTTCACAATTAGATTGTTTACTTTCATTTTCATCTATCGCTAAAACACATAATTATGCTAAGCCAAGTGTTAATAATAGTTCTGATTTAATTATAAGAAAAGGAAGACACCCTGTAATTGAACAGCAACTGGAAATGGGTACGCCTTATATTTCTAATGATGTAATATTAAATAGAGATCATCAACAAATTATGATGATAACTGGACCTAATATGTCTGGTAAATCAGCTTTGTTAAGGCAAACTGCACTTATTGTGCTAATGGCTCAAATAGGGAGTTTTGTTTCTGCAGAAGGCGCAGAAATAGGCTTGGTAGATAAAATATTTACTAGAGTGGGAGCTTCAGATAATATATCTATGGGAGAGTCTACTTTTATGGTGGAAATGAATGAAACTGCTAGTATTTTAAATAATCTCTCTGACAATAGTTTGATATTATTAGATGAAATAGGAAGAGGAACAAGTACTTATGATGGGATTTCTATTGCTTGGGCAATTGCTGAATATTTGCATGAGCATCCTACTAAGGCAAAAACATTATTTGCTACCCATTATCATGAGCTAAACGAAATGACAGATCAGTTTTCTAGAGTAAAAAATTATAATGTATCAGTAAAGGAAAGTGGGAAAAATATTATTTTTATTAGAACATTAAAGAAAGGAGGGAGTGAGCATAGTTTTGGTATACAAGTAGCTAAAATGGCAGGTATGCCAAAGCAGATTGTAAGAAAAGCAGAAAAAATATTGAGACAATTAGAATCTTTAAGGACAAAAGAAAGTAATACTGAGGCGATAACTGAGGAAAGTAATATGCAGATGAGTTTTTTTAAGTTAGATGATCCTATCTTAGAAGAGTTAAGAGAAGAAATAAAAATGTTGGATATCAATACATTAACACCAGTTGAAGCCTTGATGAAATTGAATGAAATAAAAAAACTACTAGGAAAGTAGTTTTTGGTTTTGTAGTATTGATTATTTAATTAAATTTGCCGTCCATATTGCGAGTGTAGCTCAGGGGTAGAGCATCACCTTGCCAAGGTGGGGGTCGTGAGTTCGAATCTCATCACTCGCTCGCAAGCTCTTTTTAAAACATTACCCTGCCCGGGTGGTGGAATTGGTAGACACGTTGGACTTAAAATCCAATGGACATTAGTCCGTACGGGTTCAAGTCCCGTCCCGGGTACAGAACGGGAAACATTCGAAAGTTTGTTTCCCGTTTTTTGTTTTAAAACCTCTAACCCTCCTTCTTTAAAATAAATGGTTTAGCTAGTAGAAACGTAAGAATTAATATCTAAATATTACTTATTATAATTTCAGTTGCTCCAGCATTACTTTTAATATAGTTTTTAGCTATTGATTTGTTAAAATTAATGGAAGATAAAATAGTGATTTCAAGTTCTGAATAATTACTAATACTTTTTGCACCTCCTAATTCTATCAATTCATTGGCTTCTTTAAATTTTTGATAATTAGGACCAAATACTAATGGTAATCCAAATGTGGCAGCTTCCAGTATATTATGAATTCCTGATCCAAAGCCTCCGCCAATATAAGCAAGATCTCCATACTTATAAATATTAGATAGGATGCCTATACTGTCAATAATTAGCACATTACAGTTGTTGATATTTGTATTGTCTGCTTTTGAAAATAATAAAGCATTAGTTTGCTTTTGTAATGCACTAATCTGCAGTATCTCATGAGGAGCAATAATGTAATTATAATTAGGGTTTCCCTTAATATATTTTGCTAAAAGCGCTTCATCCTGAGTCCAAGTACTTCCGCAAATAATGGTGGTTTTATTTTTGGTAAATTCTTCAATTAAAGGAATACTTACTGAATTTTGAGTATTAGCAATAACGCTATCAAATCGGGTGTCTCCAGCAACAGTACAGTTGGTAAAACCAATGTTTTGTAATAATTCTTTTGAGTTTTTGTCCTGAACAAAAAAGTGACTTACGTTATTAAGTTGCTTTGCAGCCCAATCATATTTAAAAAAATATTGCTCCCTCCTAAAGATACTTGAAACTGAATAAAAAGGAATATTTTTTTTATTGAGTTCAGTCATATAATTGAACCAAAATTCATACTTAATAAAAATTACTTTGATAGGATTTATAATACTTAAGAATTGTATTGCATTTTTTTTCGTATCAGAGGGGAGGTAAAAAACCCAATCAACTCCATCATAGTTTTTACGAATTTCATAACCAGAAGGCGAAAAGAAGGTTAGTAATATTTTATGATTTGGATATTTTAGTTTATAACCTTCGATAATTGGTTTTCCTTGTTCAAATTCACCTAATGAAGCACAATGAAACCAAACAATATCTTGATTTTCTTTTATTGCTTCAGTTAATTTTTGGAAAATAGCTTTTCTTCCTTTTACCCATAATTTAGCTTTAGCATTAAATAAGGCTGCAATATGAATTACAATTATATGAAGCTGAATACCGATAGTGTATAAAATACTCATTTAGTAATAATGAAATTCCTCTTCATTTTTGCGGTGGATAGGAATAATCACCCCCATATTGATCCCTAATAAATTGTCCCAGCTTCTAGTGTTAGGCGTGTATTCTGCTTTGTCAAATAGGTATGGGCGTTTATTTTTTGTGTAAGCAATAATCATATTTACTCCAGCATACATCTGAAACTTTCCATTTGGGCTATAAAATTTATAGCTTGCGTCCCATTTTGTACTAATACCATTTGTCAAGCGATCATATCCTTTTTTGTACTCCTCATCCAATTGAGGTACGTTTTGGTTTTTAGTATCAATAAAAATTTGATGTTGCAAAACCCCTCCTCCTATTGAGAGATAAAGACCACTTAAATTATTTTCTTTTGGGTGGTATGCATATCCGACAAAGGCATGAACATCAAATCCTCTTTGCATAAGGTTTATGTTTGAATATGTTCCGTCTGCTCCAATTATTGCTCCAACTGATGTAGTAATGTTGTTAAAAATAGAAGTGTCTTTTACGTTATTGCCAAAGATGTATCCTCCTTCTACACCGAAAAACATGTTATTTTCTTTTTCTTTAAAGAAAGAAAAGCCAATAGATGAATTATCGCCAAATCTGTCAGCTAAGTTACCTATAGGAAATTGATGAGTATATCCAAAAGTAATTGCGGTTTGCTTATTTTTTTGGGCAAAAGAGGTGAAAAAAAAGCAAATAAAACAAAGGGTTGATAGCTTTCTCATAATTGATTATCAGATTTGTGGGCTAAAATACATTTTCAGTGGCTAA
>CATIQX010000057.1 GCA_949531795.1 Cryomorphaceae bacterium
AAGGCAATGAAAAACAAATATGGTGCTAATAAAAGAGCTCAAATGTTGAAATACCATATACAAACTTCCGGAAGGTCCCTACATGCTCAAGAAATTGACTTTAATGATATAAGAACAACATTACAAGCTCTATATGCTATCTATGACAACTGTAATTCCCTACACACAAATGCTTATGATGAGGCTATAACGACTCCTACTGAAGAGTCAGTAAGAAGAGCAATGGCTATTCAACTTATTATAAATAAAGAATTAGGATTAGCAAGAAATGAAAACCCTATTCAAGGTGCATTTATTATTGAAGAATTAACTGATTTAGTAGAAGATGCTGTGTTAATAGAGTTTGATAGAATAACAGAGAGAGGAGGTGTCCTAGGGGCAATGGAAACCATGTACCAAAGAAGTAAAATACAAGAGGAAAGTTTGCATTACGAAACCTTAAAACATACTGGTGAATACCCTATTATAGGAGTAAATACTTTCTTAAATAAGAAAGGTTCACCGACTATTATTCCTGAGGAAGTAATAAGAGCTACAGAAACAGAAAAAAAATACCAAATTACTATGCTAAAAGAATTACATAAAAGTAATAATGGAAAGTCAGAAAAACTGCTAGAAAAAGTACAAGAAGCAGCAGTGAAAAACCAAAATATATTTGACCTATTAATGGAAGCTTCAAAGATATGTTCTTTAGGCGAAATTACAAATGCACTATTTGAGGTTGGTGGACAGTACAGAAGAAATATGTAAAAATAAGAGATTATAAATCTAAAGAAAAATAGATTAAGAACTAATTAAATATAGTCCATAAGTAAAGCTCAATAAAGAAGAATTTTTCTTCAAAGTTATATTCTACTAAATATTTTTATAAGTATACAGATGGGCAGGCTTGTGTGCAACACCCTGTTGCTTCTCATCTGTTTTAATTATTAAAATGTCTTTAGTAACATTTTTTCTAAAGTTTCTTTTATCTAATTTTTGATCTAACAATATTTCATATAAGTTTTGTAATTGAGATAAAGTAAATTTTGAAGGCAACAAATTTGTTACAAGTTCATGATCTAGTTGATTTCTTAAATATTTTATTCCACTATTTAGAATGATATTATGATCAAATGCTAACTCAGATGACACTTTATTTAATTCAATCCATTCTGCATCAATAGCAAATGAAGAAGGATGAGGGATATAATCTTCCATTTTTACTAAAGCAATATAGCCTACTGTTACAACTCTTTCTTTAGGGTCCTTACGATACATTTTAAGCCAAGATTGATCCTTATTATCCTTTGTTCTTTCTGGATCTCCAAAAACTGAAAATTGATCTAAAAACAAATTATCTATTGAGGTTAAACTATTTAAAATCCTTTGTGCTCCTATTAGAAGATCTTCATTCAGACCTACTAAATCACCAGGTAATGCAAATTGATAATCATTTTTTTCATTAATAAATTTTTTAATTAATAAAACTTTCAGCTTTTGATCATCGTCAAATCCTAATATAACACAATCAATAGATAAATTAATTAGTGACATATTTTTAATTATTTAACAAAAAATGGAATGTTTGCGGTCGCAACATTTTTATTAGAATCACGCACATAAATAAAAAATCTATATGGCCCAGATTTTAATGGTGCCTTTATAATTATTTTATTTTTCATATTTTCAACAATTTTAAATGAAATAGGCTCAGGTGTTTTCTCGAAATCTCCACCTGCCTTCTTATCATTACTTTCTGGCATTAATTGAAATTCAAATGATAAACTATCATTCTCTGCGTCAGTAACATCGTAACTAAAAAAACAATCTTTACCTTTTTTCAATTTTATGCTTTCTTTTTTATCTAAATTATTTAACAGAAAAGAATTTAGGACTGGAGCTGTATTTCTCACACTTCCCTTCCAGTAATCATTTAATATATCAATACTTTGTGTAGCATTCCCATCTTTAGAAAACAGACCGTACCAAGTTGGTGTTTGTTCTTGCTTATATCCCCATAAGAATGCATAACTACCTAAGCATAATGATTTATCCTCTTTAATATATTTGTATGCCAAATTTCTAATATTTGCTTTTTCTTTACTTGTTGCTTCAATTGCCACCCCCCAACTAGTCATTGGTGACTCCCAATGCCCATAAGGACCCCATTCAGTAACCATATATGGTTTATCCCAGCCAAACATTCTTACTTGCTCAGAGAGGTTTTTTATACCACCGTAAGTATTAATCCCTAAAATATCAATGCTTGGACAATATTTTTTAATCATAAAGACTTCGGCAGGATCAATTCCAGCAGTAACAGTCATAGTTGGATGATTAGGATCCAATTTTTTTATCATTTTAGCAATATCTTCAACTGCATTCCAAACTCCAAAGTTTTTATAAAATAGATCTACTTCATTACCTATAGCCCACATTAATAATGCAGGATGATCCTTATACTTTAAAATATCTTGTTCAAATGATTTTAATTGAGCTGTAATAGAGTATTCATCATTGTAATTAAAACCATGTCTTTCATGTCCAACCCATAAACCAAGACAAACACTTATTCCATTAGCATGTGCTTCATCGAGTACTTTCATTGCATCATCTGTACTCCATGTTCTTATAGAATTTCCCCCAATTGATTTAAGAATATCAAGATATTCAGTTCCTCCTGCACCCTTAACATAATAAGGATTACCATTTCTTAATAATTGAAAACCATCGTTTGTTTTAATAATTTCCGTTTTCTGACTAATTACTTGCTGTGAGAAGCAGAAACTACTAATAATTAAGGAAATAAAAAGTATCTTAAATCTCATTATTTAATTATTTGAACTTTTTTAGTGTGTAAAGAATTTTTTGAATGAACCTTAATAAAATAAATACCAGA
>CATIQX010000058.1 GCA_949531795.1 Cryomorphaceae bacterium
GATAAGTAAAAACTTTCCTGGTGCTTATCCTGTTCCTGAAATTATAAATTTTTCTCATTTAAAATATTAAGGGTTTATTTTAATACTCTTTTTACTTCTACCTCTTCATATCCTTCAATAATATCACCTACTTTAAGGTCATTAAAGTTTTCAATTGACATTCCGCATTCAAATCCTTTTTTCACTTCATTAACATCATCCTTGAATCGTTTTAATGATGATAATTTACCAGTGTAAACTACAACACCATCACGAATAAGTCTTACCCCTGTTTGTCTTGTTAATGAACCGTCGAGCACCATACAACCTGCAATAGTTCCAATCTTAGAAATCTTAAAGGTTTCTCTAATTTCAATATTACAAATAATTTTTTCTTCAACATCAGGTCTAAGCATACCCTCCATTGCCAATTTCAATTCTTCAATTGCTTTATAAATTATAGAATATAATCTAATATCAATTTGTTCAGCTTCTGCCAATTTACGTGCTTTTAATGAAGGTCTAACTTGGAACCCAATAATAATTGCATCAGATGCTGCCGCTAACATCACATCGGATTCTGAAATTTGACCTACTGCTTTTTGAATAATATTTACTTTTATTTCCTCAGTAGAAAGTTGCTGTAAAGTATCAGACAATGCTTCAATAGAACCATCAACATCTCCTTTAATAATAACATTAATTTCTTGAAAACCACCTAAAGCAATTCTTCTTCCAATTTCATCAAGAGTTAAATGTTTCTGTGTTCTTACACTTTGCTCTCTTTGTAATTGAGCCCTTCTTGAAGCAATTTTTTTCGCTTCCTGCTCACTTTCTATAACATGGAATTCATCACCTGCTGTTGGCGCACCATCTAGTCCTAATAGTACTACTGGAGTTGAAGGGCCTGCGTCATTTCTTGTTTCACCTCTTTCATCTAATAACGCTTTAACTTTACCTGAATAAGAACCTGCTAAAACATAATCTCCTACATTTAGTGTCCCCTTCTGCACCAATAAAGTAGATAAGTATCCTTTTCCTTTATCTAATGATGCTTCGATAACTGTTCCTTGTGCATTCCTATTAGGATTTGCTTTTAAATCAAGCATTTCTGCTTCTAGAATTATTTTCTCTAAAATTTCCGGAACACCAGTTCCCACCTTAGCTGAAATATCCTGTGATTGATATTTTCCTCCCCAATCCTCAACAAGAAGATTCATTTCTGCTAGTTCTCCTTTAATTTTTTCAGTATCGGCTGTTGGTCGGTCAATTTTATTAATTGCAAAAATAATAGGTACCCCAGCCGCCTGAGCATGGCTAATTGCCTCCTTTGTCTGTGGCATCACCCTATCATCCGCAGCAACTACAACTACTACAATATCAGTAACTTTTGCTCCCCTGGCACGCATTGCAGTAAACGCTTCATGTCCAGGTGTATCTAAGAATGAAATTTGTTTTCCATTTTTTAATGTCACCTCATACGCCCCAATATGTTGAGTAATCCCACCTGATTCTCCTGCAATTACATTTGTTTCTCTTATGTAATCCATCAATGAAGTTTTTCCATGATCAACATGTCCCATAATTGTAATAATAGGAGCACGATTTTCTAATTGATCCTCAGTATCAACAATCTCTTCAATAGATTCTTGTACATCAGCTCCTACAAATTCAACTTTAAAACCAAAATCCTCAACCAGCATTTGGATTGTTTCAGCATCTAGCCTTTGGTTCATACTAACCATCATACCAAGACCCATACATGTTGTTACAATTTCAGTGACAGCAACATCCATTAAAACTGCTAATTCGCTTGCAGTAGCAAACTCCGCAATCTTTATTATTTGATCTCCTGCAACTTTCTCCTGATTTTCAACATCAGCGACATCTCTATGCGCTTGTCTTTTATCTTTTCTATTTCTTACAGATGATTTTTTACCTCCTCTTCCTTGCAACTTAGCTAGTGTTTCTCTTACTCTTTTTTGAGCCTCTTCTGGAGATATTTCAACTGTTTTTTTAACGGGTCTTACTGTTTTTTTAAACTTTTTAGGATCAACCTTAGTTTTTACAATTCTTGCTCTTTTCTTTTTCTCAGCCTTTTCTGGCTTCTTAAACTGAGTTAAATCTATTGTTTTTCCGGTTACTTTAACTCCCCTAAGCTTACCCGCAGTTGCTTTAATAATTCCCTCAACTTTCTTTGGCTCATCTTTTTTTTCTTCTTCTTTTGGAGTATCTACAACAACCTTAGGTGTATCTAGTTTTTCCTTAACAACTTTCTTTGGCTCAATATCAACTTTACCAACAATTTTCAATTCTTTTTTTGTTGTTTTTGCTGTGATTACTTCATCTTTAGGAGGTATTTTTTCTTTTTCTTGTTCAGCAATAGCAGATTCCTTCTTTAATTTGATTTCTAGCTGAATTTTCAGCTTCTCTTCAGCTGCTTTTTGAGCTTTTTCCTCTGCTTCTTGCTGTTTAATAATCTCTTCAGCTTTAGCTAATTCTTTTTCTTTGGACAATAACTCAGCTGATAATTTTGCTTTCTTTTCAGAATCAAATTCGCCTAACAAATCCATATAGATATCATGAGATACTTTTGTGTTGGGCTTTAAATCCTCAACACCTTTTGCCTCAAGAAATGAATATATCCTGTCAATACTGACATTAAATTCCTTAACTAACTTATTTAACCTTACGCTTTTTTTATCTGACATACTTAGGTCTTAATTTTTATTAATCTTCAAACTCTGAAC
>CATIQX010000059.1 GCA_949531795.1 Cryomorphaceae bacterium
GAAAGTAGGATTTCCCAATCTTTCATATCATTTTGACGAGTAGGTACTTTATCTAACCACAATTCCATACCGTGCTTGCCTGCTGCTGACATTTCGTTTGAAGAGCAAGTAATTCCTGCAGCTCCCATATCTTGCATTCCAACCACTGCATCCGTCTTAGCAAGTTCCAAAGTAGCCTCTAATAATAATTTTTCTTGAAATGGATCACCAACTTGAACTGCTGGTAAATCATCTATTGAATCTGCTGATATGTCTTTTGATGCAAATGAAGCGCCATGAATACCGTCTTTACCAGTACGAGAACCTACAATAAATACTGGATTCCCAACTCCAGATGAAGTAGCAGAAATCATATCCCCTTTTTTCATTATACCTGCTGAAAATGCATTTACTAAGGGATTTGTGTTATAACAATCATCAAAAAAAACTTCACCGCCGACAATAGGAATACCAAAAGCGTTTCCATAATCACCAATACCTTTAGTTACTCCTTTAACTAACCATTTGGTACGGTCTAACTCAATATTACCAAACCTAAGTGAATTTAATTGGGCTACTGGTCGAGCACCCATGGTAAATATATCGCGATTAATACCACCAACTCCTGTAGCAGCACCTTGGTAAGGCTCCAAAGCAGAAGGATGGTTATGCGATTCAATTTTAAAGCAACATGCTAAACCATCACCAATATCTACTAATCCAGCATTCTCCTCACCTGCCTCAACCAACATATGCGGTCCTTCTTTAGGTAATTTTTTTAGCCAAACGATAGAATTTTTGTAAGAACAGTGCTCCGACCACATTACACCAAAGATACTTAATTCACAAAAGTTAGGTGTTCTTCCTAAAATCTCAATAATTCTATCAAATTCTTCTGGACGTAAACCCATTTCTTGGGCTTGTTCAAGCGTTGATAAAGTAAGTGTATCTTGTGATGACATATTTTATATTTTAGACCACAAAGATAGTTTTTAGAAATGAGTTTAAAGCTACCAAATGTAAAATTCAATGAGGGTTTTCAACATTTTTTCAATACTCTTTTTTAAAATATTTTAGGATTATAATATTCAGGTATTTTTCCTTTTACATTCTCATATTTTCCTTGAATGAAAAGCATGTCTTTTTCAAAGTTTCCACTAGGATTAAACTCACACATAACACCTATTTCTTTTTTAGCATAATCCATTTTAATTAGCATAATAGGCACATTGGCTTTAACTGATATATGATGAAAACCAGACTTCCATCTTTCCACTCTTGTACGTGTTCCTTCGGGTGTAATACCTAAATGCAATTGATTACTATTTTTAAATAATTCAACTAATTGATCGACTACATTGTTTTTAGAGTTCCTGTAAACAGGAATACCACCATTCCACTTAATAAATATGGATAAAACAGGTAAAAATAATTCACTTTTTATCATATATTTAGGAGTTAAATTAAGAATATAAGCATAGCACCTACCCAACATAAAGTCCCAATTAGAAGTGTGAGGTGCAGATAAGACCAAGCATTTTTTAGGAAAGTTTTTAATGCCTATAATTTTCCAACCATTCAATTTAAATATCAACTTTGACAATAATCGTTTCATGATAATTTTTTTACAAAGAAAAAACATTTTATAGTTATATCAGCAAAAATTGTAAATTTGCATAATAAAAATATTTACTATGAAAGCAAAACAGATTGCACTTATACTTATTACTTTAAATATTATACTCGCATACTTTGTGTACAACAGCATAAACAGTGAAGTAGAATTTCAGCAAGTAGCTAAAGTAAGAATAGCTGAAAATGTACAAAAATTAAAAGATTTAAGGCAAGTACAGATTGCTTACAAAAAAGTAAACAACAATTACTCAAATAACTTTGAATCCTTAATTGATTTCTTAGAAAACGACTCTATGGCTATTGTTAAAGCAATAGGTGAAACACCAGACACTTTAACTGACGAACAAGCATTAGAACTAGGAATAATTAGCCGTGACACAGCATATGTATTGGCTAAAGAAACTGTATTTGATGAGGCATACCTAAACAGTAGGAATGAAAAATTTCCTTTAGATTTATCAGCATTAACCATAGTACCATATTCAAACAAAAATTATTCTTTAGATGCTGGTATGGTTGAAAAAGGAAAAGTAGTAGTACAAGTATTTGAAATTTCAACAACTTATGGCACTGTTTTCACAGGCCTTGATGCTGAAAATAAAAGTTTTGAATTAGGTAACTTACTAAAAGTTGGATCAATGGATGAAGCTTCTTTAAATGGAAACTGGGGAGAATAATCCTATTCATATACAAGCAGAAAATTTCAATATTGGCTTAGCCAACAGCTATCATCTATCTATTCAATTGGGAGTTTACCATTTTTCGTATTGTTTATTAAACACCACCACTTTTACTTACGATTATATAAAAAAGTACCCACTAACATACAAAGACAATACAGCAACTGAAATTACTGAAATCATAAATAATGATGCTATCTTAAAAGCTGATTTTTCTTCGCAATCAATAGCATTTGTTAATTTTCCAAGCACATTAGTCCCTGACAAGATGTATAAAAAAGAGGAGGCCGAAAGCCTATTAGCTTTTAACACCAAAGTTATTGGAACAGTATTGGTAGACAATATCATTTCACAAAAGGCTTACCTTATTTATTCAGTACCAAAAAGTATTTTAACTATAGTAAGTAACTTTTTCCCTAAAGCTAAATACAAGGCACAGGAAAGTATACTTATACAGAAGTACAGCGAATTAAATACGGAAAAGAAAAAAGCATACCTATATTTGAACGAACAAAAAGTAAGTATTACTATTTTTAATGGCGATAAACTAATATTTAATAATTCGTTTAAATACACGAGCAAAGAAGATTTATTATACTATGTTCTTTTTAGCTTTGAACAGCTTAAGCTTTCCCCAGATAGTATTGATACAACTGTATTTGGTACTATTGAAGATACAGATGAATCATTTAGTTTAATGTACGAATACATTAGAAATATAAAGTTAGGAAAAAGACCTCATCAGTTTACTTTTCCGACTGAATTTAACCCTTTAGCCGATCATAAATATTTCGGTTTATTTACACAGATACTATGCGTATAATCTCAGGAACACATAAAGGAAGAAGGTTAATGGCACCTAGCACTTTACCTGTACGCCCAACTACTGACAGAGCAAAAGAATCACTGTTTAATATTATTCAAAACAGGTATTACTTCGAAGAAAAAAATATGTTAGACTTGTATTCGGGAACAGGAAACATAGCATACGAATTTGCATCAAGAGGTTGTGATAAGATATTAGCAGTCGACAGTAATTATAATTGCACAAACTACATTGAAGAAACCGCCAATAGCTTAGGATTCAACATTGCAACCATTAAGTCCGACTGCCTTAAGTACGTTAAAAATTGCAAACAAGAATTCGATTTTATTTTTGCTGACCCTCCTTATGATTATGATAGTTACCAAGAATTAAAAAACTTAATTTTTGAAAATAAATTAGTAAAGAAAGGCGGGCTACTTATTATTGAACACAATAAAGAAACCCAATTTGAGGGCGACAACCTTGAATTAAGAAAATATGGTACTTTACAGTTTAGTATTTTCTCGTTTTAAATAGAAAAACAATAGACTAAGCGCACTCTACTCATTTAGCATTATAAATATTAAGTTAAATCAAAATTTCATACGCTTGCTACAACCTATTTTTTTACTATTTTTGAGAATGTCTAAAATCGCAATATTTCCTGGCTCCTTTGCTCCCTTTTCAGTTGGGCATCAATCAGTAGTGGACAGGGCCCTACCTTTATTCGATAAAATAATTATCGCTATTGGAATAAATTCAGAAAAGAATCAATATTTTTCTATTGAAGAACGCTTGGAATGGATAACAGCTGTTTATGGCATAAATCCTAAAATTGAAGTAAAACGATATGCAGGGTTAACAGTAGACTTCTGTAAAAAAGAAAAAGCAAATTATATACTAAGAGGCCTTAGAGATTCACACGACTTTAAGTTTGAAAAGAATATTGCTCAAATGAATAAAGAACTTAATACTAATATTGAAACTATCTTTATCTTAACCCCGCCTGAATTATCTTATATCTCCTCATCCCTTATTCGTGATGTCAAAAAAAATGGTGGTGATGTGAAAAAATTTATACCAAAAGAAATTGACCTTTAAAATTATAAAAAAATAAAATTAAATAATATATTCATACTTCTATCTACATTTCTCCCTTTGATTGGATTGGCACATGGTGTACCTGAATCAACAATCAAAGCAATGACTAATGCCTCAACATTTGATTATATTTATTTTGGAGCAACGCATATGCTTACAGGATATGATCATATATTATTCCTAATTGGAATTGTGTTTTTTATTTCAAATTACTTTGATATTATCAAGTTTATAACTGCCTTTACCATTGCACATTGTATCACCCTAATTTTCGCTACCTTCTATGGCATTACTGCAAGTGCTTATTTAGTGGATGCCGTAATTGCATTTAGTGTTATCTATAAAGGGTTTGAGAATTTGGATGGTTTTAAAAAATATTTTTCTACCCAAGCTCCTAATTTAGTGTTAATGGTATTTATTTTTGGATTGATTCATGGATTTGGCCTATCGACAAAACTACAGGAGGTAGCTATTGCTACAGGAGTTAATTTATCTGCATTGCAAATACTATCCTTTAATGTAGGTGTGGAATTTGGACAAATTGCAGTATTAATACTCGTTTTCCTAATTACCAAAATTATTAAAAGAGAACTATTTAACAGAATGGCCAAATTCATTAATTGGGCATTAGTTGTAGCTGGCACATTTTTATTGATTTTCCAATTGTATGGATATTTCACTGAAAACTCACATCAACATAGCAGTTATATCGAAGCTGAAGAAATACATAACAAACAACATAAACATGAAGTTGAGCATGAACATGTTCAACCCCGTACGCATTAAATATCATATTATTTTACTTTATTTAAGAGGTTTATTTTACTGTTTCTAATGATGCTAAACTCTAAATTTGTGAGGAGAAATTAATTAGTATTAACTTTTAAACACCCTGTTTTCTTAGACATGTTTTTCAGTAATTTTGTTACTTCAAAAAATACTTACTAATGAAATTGAAACACCTTAAACATACTGATGTATTAGACATCTATGTATTAGAGGAGAGTATCC
>CATIQX010000060.1 GCA_949531795.1 Cryomorphaceae bacterium
CCAAACGCTTCTGGTGCTCCTGTAATAATACTAAGCATCTCTTTTGGTAGTCCAGCCTCAAAAAGGATTTCTCCAAACTTAATAGCCACTAAAGGTGTATAATCACTTGGTTTTAGTATGACCGGATTTCCTGCTGCAATTGCTGGCCCAAGCTTGTGGCAAACCAAGTTTAAAGGGTCATTAAAAGGGGTAATGGCAACAACAATACCGATAGGGAATTTGGTTTCATAACCAAATCTATCTTCTGAACCTGGAACAGCATTAAATGGAATTGATGCTCCAATTAATCTTCCAGCTTCTTCAGCAGAAAGTTGCATCGTATTTATAGCTCTAGTAACTTCTTTTTTTGCCTGAACTATTGTCTTAATACCTTCTGTTGCGATAAGATTTGATAATACATCAAATTCTCGCTCCATTAGTGTAACGGCTTTCTTGAGAATTGCTATTCTTTTCGAAGCTGGCATTTTTCTGCCAATTGCTTCTCCTATTTTCGCAAGATCAAGTGCATCCAATACATCTTGCTCAGTTGACTGAGGTACAGATCCAATCTTATCTCCTGTAAAACTATTATAAACAGCTATTCTACTTGTATGTGTGTTTTCTAAAACCATATTTAAAATTTTAACGATTAACTATTGATATAATATCATTATACAATGCAAAACCTGTTTCTATTTTCCCTGCTCCTACTCCAACAATTGTGATATCTCCCAAAATGTTAGATGTTATTTTTAAAGCATTAGTAGCATCTGAAATGCCATATAATGAATCGTTAATTGGGATAAGCTTGGGACTTACTGAACCATGTACTTTACCATTATTATCCTTCCAAACGCTTCCAATTAGTTTCCATCTTTCATTCTTTGATGATGATTCTTTTACATCTGAAAGTGTAATATTAGATATTCCCTTAACTTCGATCTGTTCTTGAAATAATTGCTCATCAAAAACAACATTTGCCAAAATCATTACTTTGGCCAATGTGTCTAGACCTTCAACATCGCTTGTTGGATCGGCTTCTGCATATCCAAGCTGTTGTGCTTGTGAAAGCGCATCACTATAAGACATTCCTAATTCCATTTTAGATAAAATATAATTAGATGTTCCATTCATAATACCACTTACAGCAGTTATATCTGAACCTAAAAGACCATTATTTAATACATTTATTATTGGCGTACCACTCATTACAGTTCCTTCAATTGCTACATTTTTTTTCAATAATTCGGCTAAATTGAAAATCTGTTTATATGCTACAGCAAATGGTCCTTTATTAGTAGTGACAACATGTTTATTAGATTTAAGTGCAGCTTCTATGTGAGATATTGCAGGCTGTCCTGTTTTAATATCCGTGAAACTAGCCTCAATGAGGATGTCTGCATTAATTTCTTGTATTGCTTTAGGAATATCAAATATAGTATCTGTTAACATGCTATAATCGCCTTCTTTCGCATTTAAAAGCACCTCATGCATATTTATACCACTAGCATCAATCTTACTACCTTTCATCGTATCCAGTATTCCTACTGTTTGTATTTCTTCGGTCTCAACTAAAGGCAATACAGAATTATTGTCTAAAATGATTTCAGCCAAACCTTGCGACACAATACCAAACCCAACATATACTACCTTTACCATCTGTGATTATTTAATTCATATTTAAGGAGCAAAATTATATATACATTCGAATTAAATATTTTTAAATGAATTATATTCGTAATAAATTATATTAAATTGAATTATATGCGTTAAACGGAAATACAAGTATTATGAAGAAAATTATAATCGTTGGAATACTCATTTATTGAGTTGATTTCGAATAATTAGTATACAATTTGGATTAACAAACACAAACAAACTATGTGAGTTGTATTTGCTATACTATTATAGTTTAATGTTCTTTAAATAATGCTAAATCACTACTGCCTTCATGTTTTTAAAGGGTAGCTACTCTATAATGAGCTAAACCCTTATTATAGAGCAATTGCTTCAGACCACAAATTTCCGTTAAGTTATGACAGAAAGAGATCAAGAATGGAAACTTCAGTAGCACAAAAGGGAAGCAATCTTTAGATGTTTCCCTTTTTTCATTTCCAATACTTCTAGCTTTAAAGCTCCCCTTTTTTCAGTTGTTCAATCGCATAGTTCGCAGCACGAGCAGAAATAGCCATAAAGGTTAAAGACGGATTCTGAGTTGAAGTGGATGTCATACAAGCGCCATCAGTCACAAAAACGTTTTTACAGTGATGCATTTGATTCCAAGCATTCAACATCGACGTCTTAGGGTCTTTACCCATTCGAACACCTCCCATTTCATGAATATCGTTCCCTGGTGTCCGATTGTTGTCCTGCGTTTGAATATTTATAAAACCTGCTTTGGCATACATATCGGTAAATTCATCGAAAAAATCATTCAACATCTTTTCATCGTTGTCATCGTAATCAACATCGACATTCAATTGAGGAATTCCCCATTGATCAACTTTTTCTGTATCCAGAG
>CATIQX010000061.1 GCA_949531795.1 Cryomorphaceae bacterium
ATGGTCCGGTATTGCAGCTACTTTCTGTCCTGTAATTATTTTATCATTATTTTGGAAAGGATTTTCTGAAAAAGGAGCTATTGCTTCTATGATTACGGGATTTTTTTCTATCATTTTTTGCAAGTTTGGAGTATCAAATATGGAAGGGATAGGTGATTATTTTATAGAACTAGATGTACTAGCACCCTCTTTTTTAATGGCTATGATCGTTGGTTTTATAGTTTCGAAAGTATCTCCTCCAAAGATGAATACAATAGAAACAGTTGAGAAGATTGATAAATGATTTATTATAATTCTTGCTTTATGCAATAGAGGGTATTAGAAGCCTATTTTACAATAAAGAGTACCAAACTGGTATTTAAAAGTCCATTTGATGGGTGTTTTGTTAGGGTACCCCATTGCCCACTTTGCGTTCTGCAGTCGCAGACCACTTGCCACATAACCCCATAGTCTTAACGCCACAGATTTTTTAATCAATTAGAATGATTAGTTTGGCCTTATGGCAAAATTAAAGAAAGCAATTAAATGGCTGTTTGGCAATTTCAATAACAGCGCAGGATCGTTTTTTTTGGTAATTATAATGCTTAGAGATATCTCTAATGAAGAGAACCTAGATGAAAGGGATTATTTTTGGGTAATATTCGCTTGCCTTATTTTTGCTGCTGTGTTCTTCTTTGAGATAGTAGAGTATCGTAAAAAGCAAAAGGTGAGGAAGATGGATTAATTAAACATCATTCTCAGCAAGGAACTTGAGAGTATCCACCAGGTTATGGTAATCCTCCTTTGAATCATATTTCACATTCTTTTGAACATAGGCTTCAATTTTAGAAATAAATGCCTTGTGTCCCTCAAAGGAGTCATCCGAGTTGGCAATCCTCCGAAACTCCTCAACCACGGTATCTGAAAAATATTTTCGATAATGGTTGAGCAATTGCGAGTCACCTTCTTGAAACTTAGGTGTATTGTTGGAACTGTCCATAACTACACAAAGTTTACGTTTCTGGTTGAAATAATTCGAGGATATTGGGATTAGTTTTGCACAAGTTTCCCCCAATTAGCCATTACAAATAGTGGTTTAGGCTGCAATTTTTCAAGCAACTTTCCCCTAAAGCCTTCCATGGTCCCAAATGAAAAAAGGAAGCTTTTACACTTCCCTATTTCCTAACTAAAACAATAAAAAAGATATTATTTTTCTGGGGGAAGCCATTCCAAACAGGTCTCCCACGATATAGAATATTTCTATTTGGTCAAATTATAATATACCATTTTTTGGGGATTACTCCATGTTACATTACCCATAATTCTGACATAATCTCTCTGATATACAGTATCAGGGTCATATACTATATACCCATAATCCTCGGTATTATTGCGATAGATATAGCTTAAACCAAGCCCGTCTTGTTTTATTTTTAAATATTTGATCTTTTGATACTTGCTCATAGTTTTATGCTAATTTTTCGAGGTTACGTTGATCTAAAATCACGTCATCCATTTCTTTATTTAAACCTATGTGCATTTGGTTCAAATACATTTCTATATGATTCAGGTCACCTCCTCCAAACATTGTGTAATTCTTAACCAAATAAAGTATCATCTGCTTGATGGTTAATGGGGCATTAATTTTCTTTCTTAGACATTCTAAAAG
>CATIQX010000062.1 GCA_949531795.1 Cryomorphaceae bacterium
ATAATTAGGGTTAGTTTTGGTTCTGCTATTTCTGAAACAGCTTGTATTTCTTCATGTGTTACCTTTTTTATTTTTCCAGGCACCCCAAGGTCAGTAATTACTGACATAGCAAAACAAGGAATATCCATATGTCTTGCTACAATAACTTCAGGTGCAGTTGACATTCCAACTGTATCTCCGCCAATAATACGCATGTATTTATATTCGGCAGGAGTTTCCAAAGTAGGTCCTGTTAAAGCAATATAAACTCCTTTTTGAACAGGAAGATTATTAGCTTTTGCTACTGTTTCAGCTTTTTCGATAAGAGTAGGGCAATACGTTTCACTCATGTCAGGAAACCTTGGGCCTAGCTCTGCAATATTTTGTCCAATTAAAGGATTTGGAATTAAGTTAATATGATCACTTAATATCATTAAATCACCAACTTCATAACTAGGGTTTACTCCACCACTTGCATTGGAAACAATTAAATTTTGGATACCAAGCAATTTCATTACCCGTACAGGAAAAGTAACTCTATCTATAGAGTACCCCTCGTAAAAATGAAAGCGACCTTGCATGGCAACCACTTTTTTCCCCCCAAGATTTCCGAAAATTAATCTACCTGAATGACCTTCAACGGTTGAGAGGGGGAAATTAGGAATTTCTTCATAAGAAATCGAGTGTTCAATCTCAATTTCAGTTACTAAGCCACCAAGTCCTGTGCCTAGTATTATGCCTACTTGAGGATTGAATTTTGTTTGTTTTTGTAAGAATTCTGCTGATTTCTTAATTTTTTTCAACATAATCAAGTATTTGGTTTTTAAATTTTTCTGATTGGTCAATTTTTACTTCAATAGAGATGTAATAAAAATTAACATCCTTAAAGTGAGGTAAAAATTGCTTTAGTTTTGTAGCGTCTTTTTCGGTGGTCAAGATAAGTTTTTTTGTGCTTTTTTCAGTATTGTATTTTGCTAAGATATTATGAATATCATTAATGCAGTAATTGTGATGATCAGAGTACTTTAAATGACTAATACTATGCCCTTTTTCTTTAAGGTATTTGACTAGTGGTTTTGCATTTGCAATACCACTCACTAAGGTGATGCTATATGGGTCTATTACTTCAAGCTCAGTATTATTGCTAATAGATTTGAATTTATGATATTTAATTACTGAAAAATATGCTTTTTGATGAGAAAAGAGATGTAACCTTTCTAGCATTCCTTTTTTCAAAGTAGGATTGGTGTTTTTAGGAGATTTACTAAAAATTACAGCATTTGCTCTTATGACCGCTTTCTTGCTTTCTCTTAATTTACCAAATGGCATAATGTAGTCGTTGTAAAAAGGAGATGAGAATGGGGTGACAATGATGTTAAATCCTGCCTTTATCCATCTGTGCTGATATCCATCGTCTAGTAATATAATTTCTGTTTTAGGAAATTTTTTTAGAATATACATTACCCCTTTGTTTCTGTTCTTTTCTACTAAAACTAAGCAATCGGGGTTGTTTTGCTTTAGTTGTAAAGGTTCATCACCTACATCCAAAGCCCGACTTGTAATTTCAACAAGTTGTAAACTTGAATTTTTACGTCCATATCCTCTGCTTAGTACAGCAACTTTATATTCGTTCTTTAATAAATCAAAAAGGTATTGGGTATGCGGTGTTTTACCTGACCCTCCGACTGATAAATTCCCAATACAAATTATAGGTATTGGATAAGTTTTTTCTTTAAAAACTCCAAAGTCAAATAATAAATTACGGATACTAGTAATGCTCCCGTAAATGAATGATAATGGGATTAATAGAAAATGTGTAAGAGATTTAAAAGTTCTTATATTAAAATTGGTCCATTTCATCTTAGCAAAGATAAGATTTAGATTTAAGATATTAGAAATTGATGAATAGACTTTGGTTTTGTATTTTTGAAAAATGAAAATAAAACAAGTAACTAGTTTTTTAGAATCTTTCGCGCCATTAGAATATCAAGAAAGTTATGATAATTGTGGTTTAATTATTGGAAATGCAGATACAATAGTTAAGTCAGCTCTTGTTACTTTAGATTGTACAGAAGATATAATTGATGAGGCAATAGAAACTGGATGCAATCTAGTAATTGCTCATCACCCTATTATTTTTAGTGGACTTAAGAAGTTAAATGGATCAAATTATATTGAGCGTACGATTATTAAAGCGATAAAGAATGACATTGCCATATATGCTATTCATACCAACTTGGATAATGTGCATAACGGTGTAAACGCTAAGATTGCAGAAAAATTAATGTTAAAAAATTGTAAGGTCTTATTGCCAAAAGAAGATTTAAATACCAATTTGGTTGGTTCAGGTATTATTGGTGAGCTTAATGAAGCTGTTGATGCGCACGTGTTTCTTGAAAATTTAAAATTGAATATGCAAACAGATTGCGTGAAGCATACTCTTTTATCAGACAAACAGATTAAAACAGTAGCAGTTTGCGGAGGAAGCGGTAGTTTCTTGTTGAAAAATGCAATAGATGCAAAGGCGGATGTTTTTATAACGGCTGACTTTAAATATCATGAGTTTTTTGATGCTGAAAATAAGATAGTTATTGCAGATATTGGACACTATGAAAGTGAGCAATTTACAAAGGATTTGATTTATGATTTGCTTGTCGAAAATTTTACTAAATTTGCCGTCCGATTATCAAAAGTGAACACAAATCCGATAAAGTACATATAATGGCAAAAACAACAAAAAAAATTACAGCTTCTGTTGAAGATAAATTGAAAGCTTTACACCAACTCCAAGTAATAGATACTGAAGTTGATAAAATTAGAATTATTAGAGGTGAATTGCCTTTGGAAATTGAAGATTTAGAAGATTTAATGGAAGGATTAAATACTAGATTAGAGAAATTTAATGAGGAATTAATTATCATTAATAATAATATCATAGCTAATAAAAATACTGTCGAGTTGGCTACTGATGCTATTGAAAAGTATGAAAAGCAATTAAAAAACATAAAGAATAATCGTGAATTTACTTCATTAACAAAAGAAGTAGAGTTTCAAAACTTAGAAATCCAGATTGCTGAGAAGAATAAAGTTCAAAATGAAGCTAATGTATTGCATAAAACTGAAATTATAAATGCTTGTACAGCTCAAATTACTGAAAAGAAAGATGAATTAAAAATAAAGCAAAGCGAACTTGATGCAATCATCAAAGAAACTGAAAAAGAAGAAGTTGCTTTAATGAAGGATTCTGCAAAAGCAGAAAAAGTAATTGAAGAAAGATTATTAAACGCTTACAAGAGAATAAGAAGTAAAGTCTCTAACGGTTTAGCAGTTGTTTCTGTTGAACGGGATGCTTGTGGAGGTTGCTTTAGTCAAATCCCACCACAACGACAATTAGATATTCAAATGCACAAAAAAATAATTGTTTGTGAACATTGTGGTAGAATTATGGTTGACTCAAATATATTTGAAAAGCAAGAAGCTTAATAATTAACGATCTTAATTTAAAGGGATTTCATATTTTTGAGGTCCCTTTTTTTATATAATGAGAATTTTAACGCTACTACTTCTTTTTTTAACTAATCCTTTATTTGCATCATTTCATATGAATGAAAGAATGCAGCAATCTTACATTCATATTATAAATTTGGAATTTGAAGCTGCTAATAAATTGCTTCAAATTGAACAAAAAGAATATCCGGATAACGCCATCCTTATTTTGCATCAGAATTATATTGATTTTTTAACGGTTCTTATTGGAGAGGAAGAAGAATTTTTCTCAACTGCAAAGGCTTTAAAATCAGCTAGAATTGACTTAATTAGAGATGGAGATGATAGTTCTCCTTATTATTTATTTGCTCAAGCTGAAGTGCATTTGCAATGGGCTTTTGCGCGTATAAAGTTTGAAGAATACTTAACGGCTGCTTATGAAATTCAGAAAGCTTATTCTCTTTTGGAAAAAAATAAAGAGCAATTTCCTGACTTTAAACTCAATATAAAAGGCTTAGGATTATTACATACTTTGGTTGGGGCTATTCCTGAAAAATATCAATGGGTAACAAACTTAGTTGGGATGGAGGGTAGTGTTGAACTCGGATTGTCAGAATTGAAGTCTTTGTTAAAAGATGAGGAAATGGAAATGTATCATTCAGAAATCATATTCTTAACTGCTTTCTTGCAGTTAAACATGACCAATGATGAAATAGCTTATAAGCAATTATTGGATGACATAGGGAGTAAGTATTCTGATAATTATTTGTTAAATTTTGCTGCAGCTCGTCTTTCGCATGCTTTAGGTGTAAATGATTTATGCGTTAAGGTGTTAGAGAATCGCCCAACTATTCAAGGAAAATTTTCTTTTCATTACTTGGACTATTTGTTGGGGATGTCATACTTATACAAGCTTGAATATGAAAAATCTAAAGTGTATTTTACTCTTTTTCTTTCTAATTTCAAAGGCAATAATTATATAAAATCGGCTTACCATAAGTTAGCTTGGATTTCCTTTTTACAAGGAGAAGATAATAACTATTTTGAGTTGGTAAAAGCTAAGGGGATTGCTTCAATTGATGAGGATAAAGTTGCTTTGAAAGAAGCTAATTCCGCAATAAAAAATAAATATCATACGCATTCTAGGTTACTAAGAACAAGGTTGCTTTATGATGGTGGCTATTATGATGAAGCACTGCTGGAAATTTCAAGTGTAAAAATACTAAAGAAATATTCTGGCTTCTATGATGAATATTGGTATCGTTTGGCACGTATAAAATCAAAACTTAATTATAATTATGTAGTGGTCATTACTAGCTATCAAAAATCATATGATTTAGGAATTGTTGATAATCAATCCACAAACTACTATGCACCTATGTCTGCTTTACAAATAGGATTGATTTACGAAAAGAGAAATGATAATAAAAAAGCAGCAATTTACTTTGAGAGATGTTTATCTCTGTCAAATTTTGACTATGAAAGAGGAATTCACCAAAAAGCAAAAATTGGCTTAGTTAGACTTGCTAATTAGTATCGTAATCCTATAGTAAATACTAGGTTATGATTTGTATTTACAATGGAAATAGGGTTGATATATTCCTCACTATATAATAGCTGTTCACCATTCCCTTGTGATAATACATATGCAGCATCCAAATAGTACCCGCCATTATTTACTCCTAATCCAAAGCTGAAATTTTCTTTACTATAATCTTTATTTGCAAATGCACTTCCGTATTTTGAATATCCAGCTCTTATAACAAAAGGCTTTACATTTATTTCAGTACCTAAACGAATGTTAGAAGTTTTAGTGTATAGTTCCTGGATAATATTGTTTTCTTCAGTAAATGTGTATTGAATAGAGCTCATATTGGAGAAAGAGTAGTCAACTAACTCATAGTCGGCACTTATTAGAATATTATTATTTAATAATGATGATGCGCTTAAAATTGCTTTCCAGGGGGTGATTAAATCGTACTCAAAATAGTTAGAGTTTGAATGTTCAGTAAAACTTTCTTCAGTAAAATGTGTTGTTAAACTTGTGCTGTAAGTTTCTTCAATGTTATAAACTGTTGGAGAGTGTAAGGAGGCACCAAGCTTCAAGTTTTCGGACACTCTAAGTATTGCGCCTATTTTTAGGTTTAGCCCAGTTCCATAAACGCTTAATTCTTCCTGAAAGTTAAATGCTTGTAAATCATTAATTATAGTATCGAAATTTGTTTCACTGTAAGTTGATTTTTCATAATAATCTAAAGTAGGAATTCCTATTGTAGCCCCTAAGTATAACTGTTCGTTAAAAGAGCCTCCGATTGAGAAAATGAACTCATTTTTACCTCCAGATGAATTTATACTTTTAGTTTGATTTTTTGAAGAATTCCCTTTAACATTAGAAATATAATTTCCATTATCCTGAACATACCAATTAGTTGTTGTGTCTACGCTATTATCTGCTAAATCAATTAAATCAGTCCAAAAGGCAGGTGCAGAATAAAGTGTATTTAGATCATCAATAGAATTACCTTGTGAAACAGCTAATATATTGTCAGCTAATGAGGATGTATTATTTTTACCTTGAATTCTAATATTACTGTTATAGTTTGCTAATTGATTCCAGCCAATAGCGATATTGATTCTTTTCCATTCTGAATTTTCTCTTGGATTTGAAAAAACAAGTCCTAAATTTCCTATTTTTAGAGCTGATTTATAGTCTGTTTCTTTATTTCCATAATATGAAGCAGTGCTATTTAAGTTGAAACTTGGAGTAAAGCTAAATTCTGAAAATTGATACATACCAATTCCTGCAGGATTTAAGCTTAGTGCTGAGAACTCTCCTCCTAAAGAATTAAATGCACCACTCATTGCTGAAAAACGAGCTGTTCCTAATGGTGCGTCTTGAGAAAAACGTAAAGCATCAATCTCGTTTTGAGCTAATAAAATGACACTGCTTAGTGTAATAATTGTTAGTGTTAATAATCCTTTTTTCATTTATTATTTTCTTGGTTTTGTACTTCGTCTATTTGAGCTTCCTGAGGACCTATTTCCGCTGCTAGATTTACTTTTTCCTGAATTATAGTTTCTATTATTGGAGTTAGATTTTGGGGCAGTGTAGGAGTTATTCCTTTTTTTTGTAGAAGTCTTATTTGATGTATTGCCTCTATAATTTTCGTTTGTTTTGGTAGTAGTATTATTTTTGTTGGTACTTGTCTTAATACCTGTGTAAGGTTTTGTTGTTGTTGTATTTCTATTTGTAGAGTTAATGTTATTTTTAAAAGTATTTCTATTTCTAATATTTACTATTGATGTCTTAACGTTAGTATTTGGAGTAATAGTATTTTTTTTCACTCCTCTTCCGTTTGAATGAGATGATAATGAGCCTCTATGTCCTGTTGTGTAGTTATTAGTACTATTATAATATGTGTAATTGGGTGTGTTATGTAAGTAATTGTTGTGTCCATAAGCGAAATGACTATTATAATTATTATAATAGTAAGGAGAATAAGAATAATAAGGAGAATTCCAATTGTATCCATAATATATGCTTGTTCCACAATAAAAAGGGTCATTATTATACCAATAATAATCTGTGTAAAGTCCTCCGTAATAATTACTGTAATACATTGGCCTATGAAATCTTCTTAATCTAGAAGAAAAACTATAATCATGATAATTATTAGCAACATTATGATCTAGATAATAATTATCAGTTATTGTGTCCATATCTTGTACTTGCTCAATTTCAGCTACGGGATCTGTTACAATATCATTGTAACTACTGAATTCAGTGCTACCTAGATAATTAGGATCGCTATAATGCACATGTGTGGATGTAACGCAAGAAGATAAAAAAAGTAAAACGATAGAGAAGGAAAGTAATGGTCTCATTGTAGTGTATTTTTGTTTGATAGTCATAAACTTATGCTAGTTTAATTTGTTAGTTTTGTGCAGCTTTATAAGTTAACGATAATAATATTACAAAATTACATTTTTTAAAGTAAAATGGCAAAAAAACTAACGTCAAGAGAAGAGGACTATTCACAGTGGTACAATGAAATTGTGCAAGGTGCCGATTTAGCAGAGAATTCAGGAGTAAGAGGTTGTATGGTGATTAAGCCTTATGGATTCGCGATTTGGGAAAAAATGCAAGCAGAACTAGATAGAATGTTCAAAGCAACAGGTCATGTGAATGCTTATTTCCCTCTTTTTATCCCAAAATCATATTTAAGTAAAGAGGCGGCTCATGTTGAGGGTTTTGCAAAAGAATGTGCTGTCGTTACTCATTACCGTTTGAAAAATGCTGAAGATGGTAGTGGGTTAATAGTTGATCCTACAGCTAAATTAGAAGAAGAATTAATTGTCCGCCCTACTTCTGAAACTATTATTTGGGATACTTATCGTAAGTGGATACAGTCGTATCGTGATTTGCCAATTTTAATAAACCAATGGGCAAATGTAGTAAGATGGGAAATGCGCACAAGATTGTTTTTACGTACTACCGAGTTTTTATGGCAAGAGGGACATACAGCACATGCTACTAAAAAAGAAGCAGTAGAGGAAACTGAGCTGATGATTAGTATTTATGCTGATTTTGCTAAAAACTTTATGGCAATGCCAGTTGTTAAGGGATTGAAATCAGCTAACGAGCGTTTTGCTGGTGCAGAAGAAACTTATTGCATTGAAGCGCTTATGCAGGACGGGAAGGCTTTACAGGCAGGTACATCTCATTTCTTAGGTCAAAACTTTGCAAAAGCATTTGATGTGAAGTTTGCAACTAAGCAAGGTAAGAAAGAATATGTTTGGGCTTCTTCTTGGGGTGTTTCAACTCGTTTGATGGGCGCTTTAATTATGACTCATTCTGATGATCATGGACTAGTATTGCCTCCAAAATTAGCACCATTTCAAGTAGTTATCGTACCAATTTACAAAAGTGATGATCAATTAGTTGCTGTCTCAGAGGTTGCGAATAAAGTAAAGAAAACCTTGGAGGAAAAAGGTATATCAGTTAAGTTTGATAATAGAGATACTCATAAACCAGGTTGGAAATTTGCGGAATATGAATTGAAAGGAGTTCCATTACGTTTAGCGTTAGGTGCTCGTGATTTAGAAAATGGAACCATTGAAGTGGCTCGAAGAGATACTTTGGAGAAGGAAACTTATCAAATAATAGATATTGAAAACAAGATTGAACATCTTTTAGAGAAAATTCAAGATAATTTATATGAAAAAGCATTAGCCTTTCGTGAAGAAAAAACCTACAAAGCGGACTCTAAAGAAGAATTTGTAAAGTTAATTGAAAAAGGGGGTTTTGTATATGCGCATTGGGATGGTACTTCTGAAACTGAAGAATTAATCAAAAAAGAAACTAAAGCAACAATAAGATGTATTCCCTTGAATGTTAAGCAGGAGGATGGGTATTGTATTTTTACAGGAAACCGATCAGCTCATAGAGTCTTATTTGCAAAAGCATATTAAAAGATGAATAATAAAGAAAAGATTGTTAAATTATTAAAGACTAAATCTAGTACAAAGCAAGAGGTTTTTCGAAAAACTAAGTCTGTTTTCACTGATTTTCAGAAGTATTTAAAAGCTAAGTCAGAGATTATTAATAATGAATTAGCCGATAAAGATGTACAAGTCATATATTCTTCAGCTGGCGATTTTGAATCAAAATTAAAATTTTCAGGGGATACTTTACTTTTTCATATGCACTCAAACGTATTTGATTTTCAAAATTCGCATTCAATTCACAAAACAAAATATGTTAAAGAGGATAAGTTAAGATCTTTTTGCGGAGTGATTAATATCTATAATTTTCTTTCGGATTCTTTTAAATATAATCGTATGAATGATGCTGGCTATTTAATCGCCCGTGTATTTATTAATAAGGATAAGCATTTTTTTGTAGAGGGTGATAAAGAATTAGGTTTATTGTTTAATGACTTTATAAATCAACAAATAAATGAAGTTCAAATTGATAAGATTATTAATGAAACAATGCTTTACGCTTTAAATTTTGATTTACAAGCGCCAAATTTCAATGATGTTAAAGTGGTATCTATTCATCAAATACTAGATATGAATAACAATCAAAAACTAAAAACTGCTAAACGAATGGGTTACAAATTTTCTTTTGAAACAAATAATGATTAATTTTTCGTGTGGTATTAAAAAAAATATAAATTTGCACCCTCAATTTTGAGAACATTATGGCCCGGTCGTCTAGTGGTTAGGACGCATGGTTTTCATCCATGTAACCGGAGTTCGATTCTCCGTCGGGCTACTAAAATTTAAAACTATGGCAAATCATAAGTCAGCAATAAAAAGAAT
>CATIQX010000063.1 GCA_949531795.1 Cryomorphaceae bacterium
ATGGCGCTTAGATAAAGGTCCTATTAAACCTATAAAATTTTAGCGTCAGCTTCCATTGATCTTCTATAAGATATTGCAGGGTCAGTTGATGAAAACTCTACGTCACTCCATTTTATTATTTCATTCTCTTTAACTTCATTTTTAAGTTTTATACCATGAGCCAAACCGATTGGAAGAGCTTCTAAAGATAATGAAAGCTTCGCTGGTATCAACTTGCCCCATACAGTTGCACCGCCTTCTCCATCAAGGATCTCTCCTTTTTTAAGATTTCTCTTTGTTGTTGAAACAACATCACCAATAAATCTCTGAGTTTGTCCTGTTGCTTGATTTAATAAAGCCGCAGAAAAGATAGATATATTCAACTCCATACCTATAAGATGGAAAGGTTTGTACATTGCTGAAAATTGTCCAGTACTATCTGTATTCATTCCGTATTGTTTAAAACAGGAAGCTGCGTAGTCATTGGGTGCTTCTAGGACTGCAAAAACACCCCATCTCAAATCTTTAAATACTGGCCTTCCATCTCTTTCAAGGGATGAAACAACTTCAACTTGTCCATTTTGTTCTAATACTCCCCCAAATTTTGAAGGTTTTAAGATATTAGCTAGATCATCCATCCCACATGGAGGAAATAGTAGGCCATCATTAGGAACTTCTAATCCACATGCATTTGCTATAGCAGCCATTTCTAATCCAGATTTTGTTCCATCTAAAAATGAATTAAACATTTTAGGGTTCATTCCTGCTTTCGATGCTTCTTCATGAGATAATCCATAGTAATTCCAAACTGTATCTGGAGTTGATTTATGATAAGCTGGAAGATATCTTGTGCCTTTTCCTGCACTACTTACATGAAAGCCTGATGCTCTGGCCCATTCAACTATTTCAGCTGTTAGAGCTGGTTGATCACCGTAAGCCATGGAGTATACAACTCCTGCTGATCTAGCTTCTTTAACCAAAGCTGCTCCTGCTAGAACATCAGCCTCCACATTAACCATTATAATGTGCTTTCCATTTTGAAATGCTTGTCTTGCATGTTCAATACCTGCTGCTGGAAACCCAGTTGCTTCTACCACGACATCTACTTCAGACATCTTTATTGCCTGATTTGCTTCATCTACAAACTTAGTTTTACTTATTAAATCGTCGCTCCAACCAACATTTTTACAAGCTTTAATAGCATTTTCAGGTTTAAGGTCTGCAATTACAGCTACTTCTAATCCTTGAGTGGTAGGAACTTGACTTAAAAACATAGAACCGAATTTACCTGCTCCAATTAAAGCTACTTTTACTGGATTATCATTATCTATTCTTTTTGAAATGGCATTTTGTAAAAACATTTATAAACCTTTTAATTACAATATAATTTTTTTAAGTCTTTAATATCTGCATCAGTGAAACCAAGCTCTTGAATTATATAGTTTTCAAGTGATTCAAATTGGTTTTCGATTTCATTAATGCCTGAAATTAAGTATGATTTTTTAACCTTACTAAGCGTATCTAACATTATCTCTGTTATCAGCTGATCATCTTTTTTAGAAGCAGTTGATTGTTCAGCTGTAGCTGCGTTAATTGTTAAAAGCTCATTTGAAAGTAAATAATTTTCAAAAATTACTTCCATTGGATTATCACATAATTTTTGAATTATAAAACTTGCTATTCCTGTTCTATCTTTTCCTGCAGAACAATGAAATATAATAGGATTATTATTTGC
>CATIQX010000064.1 GCA_949531795.1 Cryomorphaceae bacterium
ATTAACACAAAAGGACAGAATTTTAAATCTCCAAATTTTAAAGGATTAAAAGTATTGAGTGGTCCTAACCCATACACACAAAGTAGTTATAGTTTTGTTAACGGAAAAAGCCAAAACACAAGCTCTACTACTTATTCCTACTATGTAAAAGCAGTAAAAGAAGGCACTTATACCATAAGCCCCGCTAGCATTACTGTAAAAGGAAAAAAGATACGAAGTAAGGCATACTCACTAAAAGTGGTAAGGGGAAGTGAAAAAAATAAAGCCAAACAACAAGCACTAGCTGACAACTTATTTATTAAAGTTGAGGTAAGTAAAAGAAACATTACAATTGGAGAGCAAATTTTAGTCAGCTATAAATTATTTACTAGAGTTGACTTGCACAATACTGAATTATCTTCATTGCCAGCTTTAAACGGATTTTGGGCAAAGGATTTGGAAGCATCAAGTCGTTTTAAACGAGATGTGATTGATGGTATTGCTTATAATGTTGCAACCATAAAAAAATCGGTACTGACTGCACAAAAATCAGGAGAACTAGTTATTGACCCTATGGAACTCAAATGCAGCATCCGTATTCAAAAGAAAAGAAATAATCGTGATCCTTTTGCTAACTTTTTTGGTGGGAGCCAGAACCTTCAAGAAGAATTTATCCGCTCAAAACCGATTACTATTAAAGTGACTGAATTATCCAATCCGCCTGCTAATTTTAAAGGAGCTGTTGGAGATATGAAAATCAAATCATCAGTTGACAATACGAGTATAAATGCCAATGATGCTATTACCTACAAATTAACGATGACAGGTACTGGAAACATAGAATTAATAGAACCTTTAACCATTCAATTTCCTGAAGATTTTGAAGTGTATGACCCGAAAATTACCGACAGAATATTTGAAGGAGGAAGAAAAAGAAGCGTTAAAACTTTTGAATACTTATTAATTCCAAGATATAAAGGAAATTATAGCATTCCTTCGGCAAGCCTTATAGTTTACAATACGAAAAAGAAACAATACGAAACTAAGAAATCGAGCAAGCACGATTTAACAATATTAGCAAGTAAAAATAATGAGCAGGAATCAGGGATAGTAAACAAGCAAAACGTTATGGCCGAGCAGAAAGATATACACTATATTTTTACAGAAAGTAACTTGCAAGTAATAAAAGAAAGAGTAATACAGCCAAAACTTTTTCATGCCCTTTTCTTATTGCCAATTCTTTTACTTATCTTTTTATGGATTTATAATAAAATAGTTGGGGAAACCGACACATCAGGCAGTGAATGGAAAAACCGAAAAGCAAACAAAATAGCATTAAAAAGACTAAAAACCGCACAGATATGCATAAATTCTAATGATTTTGATGGTTTTTTTGAAGAAATAGAAAAATCACTTTGGGGTTATTTTGCTGATAAATTCAAAGTTGAAAGTGCTGACTTATCCAAAGAAACAGTAAGTACTTATTTCAAATCTTCCGATATTGAGAACACTATTGAAAGCAAGTTTATTACACTGTTAGATGAATGTGAATTTGCACGATATGCACCTGAAAGCAATAAAAACGCACAAATGGACACTGTACTTACTAAAGCAAAAAATATAATTATTGAAGTTGAAACTGCATTAAAATGAAAAGATTAATTTTTATCCTAAGCTTATTTATTTGCTCACAATCTTTTGCGAGTGAGCAGGTGTTTGAACAAGGAAATAAACAATATGCAATTGAGAATTACTCAACAGCTATCTCGCTTTACGACAGCATACTAACATTAGGAACGGAAAGCAGTGAACTATACTACAACTTAGGTAATTGTTATTACAAAACTAACGATTGGGCTAATGCAATTTGGCATTATGAAAAAAGCTTACAACTTAACAATAATGAAAAAACAATACATAATTTGGAGCTATCAAAGCTTAAGATTATTGATCGCATTGAACCCCTACCTCA
>CATIQX010000065.1 GCA_949531795.1 Cryomorphaceae bacterium
AATGACAAGGATTACTATTTGGAACAATACACCCGAAAAGACACAACAACAAGCCGTCCTGACAGCTTAACCTACAGTACAAAAAACGGAAGAACAGTATATGGTGGCGGTGGAATTACACCAGATATCATTATAAAAAGAGACAGCACAGCAAACTATTTACAAATTAATAGAATGATAAGCAAAGGCTGGTTAAATGAGTTTTGCTTAAAGCAAAGTGAACAGTTGAAAAAGAAAAATATCAAATCCTATACCGAAATTGATAAAGCCACTATCTACACACAATTCAAAGAATTTGTAGCTGAAAAGGATAATGACTTTAAGCTAAAACTAGGAAAGACTGAATTGAAGTATTTCAGCAACCTGTTAAAGGCAACTACCTGCCGTAATATTTGGGATAATGATATTTATTACTCAGTACTAAGTGCAGAAGATGAATTTATACAAAGAGCAATAAATGAATTTTAAATGTTATGAAAAATAAAATTGCCATTATCGGTCTTGGTTATGTTGGCTTACCTTTAGCTGTTGAATTTGCTAAAAAATATGAAGTTGTTGGCTTTGATATCAATTCTAAACGCGTAAAAGAGTTAAGAAAAGGAATAGATAAGACCTTAGAAATTACTGATGAGAATTTAAAAAACGTTTTATTAGAAAACACTAAAGCATCAGCTAATAAAAAAATTGGTTTATTGCCAAGTTGTGATATAAAAGATATTTCCTTAGCTACAATTTATATCGTTACTGTCCCTACCCCAATAGATGAACATAAAAATCCTGATTTAAGTTATTTGATTTCTGCAACAAAGATGATAGCTAGAGTTTTAAAAAAAGAGGATATAGTCATTTATGAATCTACAGTTTATCCTGGCTGTACTGAAGAAGATTGTGTACCTATTTTAGAGCAATACTCTGGACTTAAATTCAATAAAGATTTTTTCTGCGGCTATTCTCCTGAGCGCATTAATCCCGGAGATAAAATAAATACTATTTCTACGATTAAAAAGGTAACTTCAGGTTCTAATCCTGCTACTGCAAAAAAAGTAGATGAACTATATAAATCAATAATTACAGCTGGCACACATTTAGCTCCATCAATCAAAGTAGCTGAAGCTTCCAAAGCTATTGAAAATGCACAAAGAGATGTAAACATCTCTTTTGTAAATGAACTGGCTTTAATATTTGATCGCATGAATATTGACACGGATGATGTCTTGGCTGCCGCTAGTACTAAATGGAATTTCTTGCCCTTCAAACCAGGTTTAGTTGGGGGCCATTGTATTTCTGTAGACCCTTATTACTTAGCACATAAAGCAGAATCTTTAGGGTATCACCCAGCAGTTATTCTTTCTGGAAGAAAGGTGAATGATGAAATGGGAATATTTGTAGCTACAAAAGTCATTAAAATAATGACTAGAAAAGGAATACCCATTACAAATTCAAATGTATTGATACTAGGTATTACCTTTAAAGAAAATTGTCCTGACATCCGGAATACAAAAGTAGTTGATATTTATAAAGAACTTGTTTCCTACGGTATTAAGGTAGATGTTAATGACCCTTGGGCAAATAAAAATGATGTGATGGATGAGTACGGAATAGAATTAACGGAAAGGCTAAATCTTGAGCAATATCAAGCTATTATTCTAACCGTTGCACATAAAGAATATACTCACCTTAAGATTCATGAGTTAAATAGAGATAATGTTGTAGTAT
>CATIQX010000066.1 GCA_949531795.1 Cryomorphaceae bacterium
ACATAATAAGGAGTCCTACATAATTTCAACCAATTAAAATCATCACTTTCGTCTAAGAAAGGAATTAAGTCCTTAATATATAGTATTCCTAATACGGTATCAAACTGTTCTTTATATATAGGAATACGAGAAAAACCTGAGGAAATAACAAGTTGAAGAACCACTTTGAATTTTGTTTTATGCTCAATTGCTAACACATCAACTCTTGACTTCATTACTTCTTTAACATCTGTGTTTCCAAACTCCACAATAGATCTTAATATTCTTCTTTCATCTTCTTTACTTTCGTGTTCAGTAATATCCAAAGCTTTAGTTATTTCTTCAAAAGAGACTTCAGTTTGGCTTTGTGCCAAGCGTTTATCAATAAAATTAGTAGAGGACACTAGCAAATAACTAAGTGGATAAAATACCTTTTGCAAAAACAATAATGACTTGGCCATATTAAACGAAAATTGTTTTGCATTCTGATTGGCATATACCTTAGGTGTAATTTCACCAAAAAGAACTAATAAAGAAGTAATAATTACTACTTGAAAAATTAATTCTAAAGACGATCCTTCTGGGAACGTAAATATCATTGAAGTAAGGTGTGCTGAGAAAACTACAATAGCAACATTAATAAAATTATTAACGATTAAAATAGTTGCTAAGAGCTGATTTGGTTTTTTTAATAAATTAAGAATATCACTACTCTCCTTTTCCTTTCCTAAGTCATCTAGCTCACTAGCACTTAAAGAAAAATAAGCAACTTCAGCACCTGAAATAAATGCAGAACAAATAATTAACAATAACACAAAAAAGAAACTACTGAGTACTTCTACATTAAAAAAATGAAGCTCTACTTCACTAAAAATTGATAAAAATATCGGGACGGGAATATCTTCCAAAATATAAATTATTTAATTAAAATGGTAAGTCATCTGATTTATCATCAGTAGCAACAGATTTAGAGGCTGATAGTGGAGAGTCTCCTTGAGATTGCTTACCGCCAAGCATATTCATATTATCAGCCAATATTTCAGTATTATATCTAGTATTTCCGTCTTTATCTTCCCATTTTCTTGTTTTGATTTTCCCTTCAATATAAACACTTGCTCCTTTCTTCAAGTACTTTTCAGCCACTTCAGCCAATCCTCTCCATAATACTATATTGTGCCATTCAGTTTGACTCACACGTTCACCTGCCTTATTCTTATAATTTTCAGTTGTTGCTAAGGAAAAATTTGCTACAGCAACACCATTATCTAAATATCTTACCTCAGGATCTTTTCCTAAGTTACCTACTAATATAACTTTATTTACTCCTGCCATAATTACAATTTTTTAATGTTAAAATGTTTAACAAATATATACAATTCTACCCTAACTCTATGGTCTCAAAATATTTTTCTGTTAATCGAGAAACAGGAAATTCCAATAAGCTATTTCTTGAAATAAGTTCATAATCATCCAACACAACACTAGCTGCTTTTATTTGCCAAAACTGAGCATGAATTTTTTGATGCGAAAGAATATGAATAAACTCACTAGAAACAGATTTTACCTCACAAGTAGAATTTAAAAAAATTCGTGACCACTCATTAGATCTAATGACTTGTTTTTCTTCCGTTTTATTTAGAAATTCCAAAAAAGGGAATTCATATAGACCTGTCCAAATCCCTGATTTTCGTTTGCCTAGAAAAATATTATCTTCTTGTTCAATAAATAAATAATGTAGAAACCTATTTTTAACTTTAATCTTATTTGATTTCACAGGTAATTCCGCAACTGAATTGGTAATGTAGGCAATACAAAAATCTTGCATAGGGCAACTTGAGCAGTCAGGAGATTTCGGTTTACATTTTATAGCACCAAACTCCATAATAGATTGATTATAAATAGCCGCATCTTTTTCAATGAGTAATTCTTGCGCTAACTGCTGAAATTTCTTTTTCCCAACAGGTGTATCAAAAGGAGTACTTAAACCAAATACCCTACTTAACACACGAATAACATTCCCATCAACAACTGCATAAGGCATATCAAAAGCAAAGGAGGTAATAGCAGCTGCAGTATAGATACCAATCCCTTTTAACTTTAACACCTTGCTGTAGTCTTTTGGAAATTCTCCTGCAAAATTATTTACAATATCTTTGGCGGTAAAATGAAGGTTTCTAGCTCTAGAATAATACCCCAAACCCTGCCACATTTTAAGCACCTTATCTTCAGAGGCATTAGCTAAATCCTCAATCGTTGGAAACGCCTTCAAAAAAGCCAAATAATATGGGGTTCCTTGCAAAACCCTTGTCTGTTGCAGAATGATTTCCGAGAGCCAAATATAATATGGATTGACAGTGTTACGCCAAGGTAAATCCCTTTTGTTGTTTTGATACCAACTTACTAACTTATTTGAAAAATTCATAACTCTCTGAAAAATAAAACAATAAACTCTATAAAAAAGATAAACTCATAATTGCTATACTATTTTTTTTAATATATTTGCAGGCTCAAAATTAGAGAAGAATTTAACAAATAATAGAATAAAAGATGACAAAAGCAGAA
>CATIQX010000067.1 GCA_949531795.1 Cryomorphaceae bacterium
ACTTCTAGACCTTTATTCATTAAACTAGCGCTATCAATTGTAATTTTAGCACCCATTTCCCAATTAGGATGTTTTAGCGCCTGAGCTTTGGTTATGTTAAGTAAATCATTTCTTAGCCAACGCCTAAAGGGACCTCCTGAGGCTGTTAAATAGATTTTCTCAATAGGATTGTAACTTTCCCCAACTAGGCATTGAAAAATAGCCGAATGCTCAGAGTCTACAGGGTAAATTTTTACACTATTTTCTTGACATAATTTTGTAATTAAATCTCCCGCAACTACCAGTGTTTCTTTATTTGCTAAAGCAATTGTTTTTTTAGCTTTTATAGCTCTAATTGTGGGTTTTAGTCCGGAGTAGCCAACCAAAGCCGTAAGCACTATATCAATATTTTCACCTTCCACAACCTCCTCTAATGATTGCTGACCTGCAAATACTTTTATTCCTAGTTTAAAAAGAGCATCATCGACCTCCTTGTACTTTTCTTCATTTGTTATAACGACAGTATTTGGCTTAAACTTAATAGCCTGTTCAATTAGTAGCTTACTATTGTTGTTAGCGGTTAAAACCTCAACTTCAAATAAATTTGAATGTTCAAAAATCACCTCCAAAGCCTGAGTTCCAATTGAACCTGTTGAGCCGAGTATTGCTATTTTCTTCTTCTTTTGCTCCATTAAAATATGTTTAATTTATCTGCTATTTTTCTGTCATTTGCCAGTCTTGGAACTTTGTTTTGTCCTCCTAATTTTCCTATTGATTTCATATAATCTCTAAAGCCATTCTTATTAATTTTAGTAATGATTAAAGGCTTTAGAATACCTCCACTAATTAAATCCTTGTAGTAGGAATTGTGTTTTTGTAAAGTTTTATCAATCAAATCACTAAAAACAGCTGTATTTTCAGGCTCTTTTTCAAACTCTACTAGCCATTCGTGATAAGGCAATCCGCTTTCAGGGCTCACTTGTGGTGCTACATGAAATTCATTAACCTGAGCAGGAATCGTTGCAATGGCTTCCTGTAATGACTTTTCTACTTCTTCAGCAATAACATGTTCTCCAAATGCTGAAGTAAAGTGCTTTATTCTTCCGCTTACTACAATTCTGTAAGGGTTAATCGAAACAAATTTTATAGTGTCACCAATATTATAACCCCAAAGTCCAGCGTCGGTGTTTAGAATTATAACATAATTTACACCAATCTCTACATCCGCCAAGGAAATTCGAGTTGGATCAGTGTTAAAAAATTCTCCTGAAGGAATAAATTCATAAAATATTCCATGATTAACACAAAGCAACATCCCTTTCTCTGTTTGAGTATCTTGATATGCAATAAACCCTTCAGAAGCAGGATAAAACTCTATACCATCTATTTTTTTACCGATTAACTTTTCAAAAGTTTGTCTGTAAGGTTCATAGTTTACTCCTCCGTAAATAAATAAATTGAAATTTGGGAATATATCTTTAATCAGCTTCCCGGTTCTGTCCTTTAACTTTTCAAAGTACATTTGAACCCATGGAGGTATACCTGAAATTAAACTCATGTTTTCATCAATTGTTTCAACTAGAATTGCATCTACTTTACTTTCCCAGTCTTCAATGCAATTTGTTTCGTAAGAAGGCAGTCGGTTTTTTGCTAAATAAGATGGGGTGTGATGGGCTACAATACCTGAAAGCCTTCCGGTAAGTATGTCACCTGTTTTACTTAGCTCTGGGCTTCCTTGCAGGAAAATCATTTTACCATTAACAATAGACGTGTTTTTTGTTTCAGCAATATAGCTTAGTATTGCATCTCTAGCAGCAGTAATATGATGTGGCATGCTTTCTTTACTGATTGGTATATATTTTGTTCCTGAAGTTGTTCCTGAAGTTTTACAAAAATAAAGAGGTCTCCCTGGCCAAAGCACATCTCTTTTGCCATCAATTATGTCTTTAACATAAACTTTTAGTTCTTCATAGTCCCTTACAGGAACATTATTTTTCCAATCAGAATAATTTTTAATTTCTGAAAAGTTGTGGTCTTTCCCAAATTTCGTGTTCTTAGCTTGATTTATTAATGACAATAAAACAGTGTTTTGAACTTTAACGGCATTTTTTTTCCACTTGTTGTTGTTTTTTACAATTTGTCTTGCAAACGGAAGGCTGAGTAATGACTTTAATCCCATTTTAAAAAGAAATATAATTTTCAGGGTTTACAGGGATACCTTCGTGCCAGAGTTCAAAATGAAGATGTGGTCCGGACGACAACTCTCCAGAATTACCTATAATAGCAATATGATCGCCCGCATTAACATAGTCTCCAACTGATTTTAATAAAACAGAGTTGTGTTTATAAAAAGAAATATAGTCATTTTTATGCTGAATTCCGATAACGTATCCTGTTTCATATGCCCAATGGCTTATAATTACAGTTCCGTCTAGCACGCTTGATATTCGTGTTTTTTCTTTAGCCACCAAGTCAATTCCAAAATGTTTTGTTTTATTGTTATACTTATCACTTATCAAGCCAGAAAGCGGAGTAAAAAACATTTGATTATTATTGCTGTTATTTGTATTTTCATTTATGTAAATTGAACTCTTATCTTCAGCCTCCACTTTTAGACGCAAGAGCGAGTCTTCTACTGATTTTTTAAATGAAATTGAATTTTGAGTGTTTTCTTTATTTACAATTTCTTCTTTATTTACAATTTCTTCTCCATTAATTATTTGATTTATGTTTTTAAGGAAAATACTTCTGTTAAGTAAAACCGCTTCAAGAGAGTCAGATTTTATATTTAAATCGATTAAGCCTTTCTGGACCTCTATAGATGCTTTTCCCGGAACGTATTCACTTAGTGGTGTATAGGCAATTAACAGCATTGTGCTAAAAAAACAGAAAAAGACAAGGCCACCTAAAAAGGCGATAACAGTTAATCGCGATAGCTTTACAGATAACTTTTCTTCAAAAGAACTGTCTGTCATTATAACAAAACGGTATTTGTGAAATAATTTAGACCAATATTTTTCTCTACCTTCTTTATCTTGCATAATGTTTGCAAATATCATAAAATTATAAGCATATTTGCGAGAATTTAACGAATAGCAGTAAAATAATTTTAATTAAAAGAAGTTTAGTAAATAAGTGAAGGTAATTTCTCAACATATAATAAAGGTTTTTTTATCGGTATTGATTTTATTTTCTACGGGATGCTCTACCAAAAAAAAATCTTGGACTAATCGTTATTTTCACAACACAACCGCTAAGTATAATGGATATTTTAATGGCAATGAAAGTATTAAAAATGGTGTTAAAAAACTAGAAGAAAGTTTTATTGATGACTACACAGCTATTCTTCCTGTTTTCAAAACAGGGGATTTAAAAAAATCAAAGAAAACGCATAGCTACATGGATAAGGCTATCAAGAAAGGCTCTGTTGTTATCCAAAGACACTCTATTAAAATTAATGGAAAGGAATACTGTAAATGGATTGATGATAATTACCTTTTAGTTGGAAAATCATATTTCTATAAAGGAGAGTTTGAAGATGCAATAAAAACATTTAGTTTTATAAAAAATGAGTACAAAAACAATGAAATTCAATTTAATGCTTCATTGTGGTTAATAAGATCTTTAGTAGAAAAAAAAGATTTTATGTCGGCTGAGTTGGAGTTGGACGAGTTAAATAACAGTCGTAATTTTCCTGAAAAACTGGAAGTTGACTTAGCTAAAATAAGTTCAGACTTTTATTTACGACAAGCAAATTACCCATTAGTATTAGAACAGTTGGGGAAAATTGATAGGTTAATAAAAAGTAACAATAAAAAAGTACGCTATAATTATATTATGGCACAAATCTATCAGCAGAACAAAAATAACAATGCAGCCAAAAATAAATACGAGCAAGTACTTAAGTCCAGCCCAGAGTATGAAATGGTATTTAATGCCAAAATGAATTTAGCTCGCTCACTAGAGTCTGGAAGTCAGGATACTAAAAAAATGCGTCAGAAGTTGTTTAAAATGACGAAAGATGAAAAGAACAAGGAGTACTTAGATCAAATCTATTTTACACTAGCTGAAATGGATATTAATAACTTCGATACAATTTCGGCTATTGACAATTACCTGCTCTCGGCTCTGAACAGTATTGAGAATAATACTCAAAAATCATTATCTTTTTTAGCCCTTGCCAGAATTGATTATAAACGATCTTTATACAAGGATTCTAAGATTAATTATGATAGCACTTTATTTTATATGGATGAAAGTTTCAGAGAGTATGATGTTGCAAAAGAAAAGCATGAAATTCTTAAAGAATTGGTTTATCACCTAGATGTAATTTCTTTACAGGACAGCTTACAGGCTTTAGCGCAGCTACCTGCGGCTGAGCTTTCTCAAGCCATTAACTCGCTAATACAGGCTGAGATCGAGAGGGAAAGAGAGCTCTTGGAAGAAGAGCGATCCAAGCAACAAATGATGTATGAGAATAATAGAAATGGAGGGAGAGGCGAACAGTTTGGAAACAATACTTCTGGTGGCAAGTGGTATTTTTACAACCCCGCAACCTTAAGTTTTGGCCTTTCAGAGTTTAGAAAAAAATGGGGAAAAAGAAAACTTGAAGATGATTGGAGAAGAAAAGACAAGCAAATAGTTAATGAGTTTGGAATAGATTCAATAGCGACAGAAATTGTTGAGTTAGTAACTCAAAATAAAAAAGACCCTAATTATTACTTAGATAAATTACCAAGAAAGGAAGAAGACTTAGTTGCTTCTAATGAAATGATAAAAGAATCCACTTATCAGGCGGGAGTAATTTATAAAAATGGTCTACAAGAGCATAATAAAAGTTCAGCATTATTCATGAGTTTGATTTCTCGTTTTCCGAACGACAAAAATTATGCTGCATTAGCTCACTACAATGTTTATATTAATTATTTGGAGGTATCAAGAAATAAAGAAGCGGAAGTGATGAAAAATTTATTGCTTAATAATTTTCCAAACAGCGTTTATGCTCAATTATTAATCAACCCTAACTTTAAAGATTATTTGATGGGCTTACAGAATGAAGATGAATTAATTTATCAAGGTGTGTATGAGCTTTATGTTGAAGGTAAATACATTCAGGTAATTGAAAAATGTAGTCTAGTTACTGATGGCGTCTATCATTCAAAATATTTATTTTTGCAAGCCTTATCATTCTCAGCCTTAAAAAATAAGTCTGAGTGTATAGGCATCCTTAATGAAATTGTAAGTATTGATAAGGACACCTTAATTATTAAAGAAGCGATTTACTTGATGGAGGCAATTAAGAATCCTGACAAAATGAAAAAAGCTAATGAGCAAGCATTGACAGACTCACCTTATTTATTTAGAAGCAGAAAAACTCATATGTCTCTTTTCATATTACCTAAGGATGGTGTTGACATTAATTATTTAAAAACATTGATTTCTGATTACCATACTAATGATTTTGAAAATGAAGTGTTTGAAATTAGCGCAATGTTAATGGGTTCAGATAAACATCTGTTAATGATTAAAACTTTTGATAGTTCAAGTGATGTAGTTGTTTACAATCAGTTGATAATGAAAGATACTGACATAGTGAATCAGCTTAACAAATCAGAATATAAGGTTTTGGCTATTTCGTTTGAAAATTTCAAGGAATTTTATAGAAATAAAGATATTGAAGGATATTACAACTTCTTTAAAAAGAATTATTTAGACAATAATTAAGTGATTATAATATTTTATATATTTTTGCACTAACAAATACCAAAAAAAGATGTTTACAAATAACAAAGAACCAATGAAAAAAACCGAAACGATCGCCGCTATAAACATGATAGGGGCAGGAACAATTATTACTGGAGATATAGTTTCTAAGGGAGATATTAGGGTGGATGGAACTCTTAAGGGCTCAGTAAATACCGAAGGAAAGGTAGTGTTAGGTCGTGAAGGTATGATTGAGGGAGATGTGATTTGTAAAGATGCGGATATTTCAGGAGTAATTAAAGCCAAAATTACAGTATCCCAATTGCTTTCTTTAAAAACTACCGCAAAGTTAAATGGAGACATAATCACAAATAAGTTGTCCATTGAGCCGGGAGCAACATTTTCAGGATCATGCAGTATGGGGGCGGTAATTAAAGATTTAAAAGATGCCGGAAAAATCGACAAAAAAACCGCTTAGTAAATACGTCTCTCTTGCTACCATCCCTTTTCAAATAGGATCAGCCGTGTATATTGGATCTTATTTTGGAAAATTACTTGATTTAAAATATGGCTTTGTGAATCCGCCATGGATGACTCTTATTTTTGTTCTATTTGCAATAGGATTATCCTTTTATAGTATTATAAAGCAACTTCAAAGAATTAATAAAAATGAATAAACAATTACTTAACTTTCACTTTTTATTATTTTTTATTTTAGGGCTTTCATTTTTCGCTCATAGATACAGTATAGACAACACAGACCATCTGCCATTTCTTTATTCTATTAATGCTTCAATTGCCATTTTTGTTTATTGGATTGTTTTCTTGTTAAGAAAAAATAGCAATGAATATTTAGGTTATTATTTTTTGCTAGGAACTTTCATTAAGTTTTTTGTTTTCTTCATCTTTGTGTTACCTATTTTTAAAGATGATAATATTGTTTCTAAAACAGAATTTTTCACTTTTTTTATTCCGTACTTTTTATCGTTGATGGTAGAGACAAAATCACTAATTTCATTGCTAAATAGTGACGAAAATTAGCTTAATATATAGGTCTAGTAAAATTATTGTTTAAATACATTGTTAGAATCATTGAAATATATATTTTTGCACCGATTTTAAAAACGATAAATCAAGCTAATAATATGAAGTTAAACAGAACACTTTTTAGTCTTTTCATTTCTACTTTTTTTGTAGTAACTTGTTTTGGTAGTGAATCAGATGGTAAGGATATACGAAAAAATATTAAAGAGTCTATAAATCATCATTTATTAGATGATCATAATTTTACAATTACACATGGAGTTTCTTTTCCTTTACCGGTAATTCTTTACCATAATGGTGATGTTGATATGTTTTTATCTTCAAAGCTATATGGAGATCACTCCAACCCAATTAGATATCAGTTGGATGAAAAAACTTACACAATTGATAGTCATGGGCACATATTAGGTTATATTGCAGGTGAAGAATTTCATCCTATCGACTTTTCAATAACTAAAAATGTTGTGTTTATAATGATCTGCTTTATATTAATGCTATTCATGTTTGTTAGGATGGCTAGATCATATAAGCACGGACATCTTCCCAAGGGAGTTGGTAGATTGTTAGAGCCAATCATCCTTTATGTTAGAGACGATATTGCTATCCCAAATATTGGAAAAAAACATTATAAAAGATATATGAGTTTTCTTCTTACTATATTTTTCTTTATCTGGATTATTAATTTATTTGGACTTACTCCTCTTGGTGTTAATGTAACCAATAATATTTCAGTTACTTTTTCACTAGCTCTTTTAACTTATTTGATTACTACTTTTACAGCTAACAAGAGTTATTGGGGTCATATATTTTGGATGCCAGGAGTTTCTGTACCTATGAAAATTATGTTAGCTCCAATTGAGTTATTAGGAACGATCATTAAACCTTTTTCTTTAATGATTCGTTTGTATGCAAATATTATTGCAGGTCATGTTGTTCTCATGAGTATTCTCGGATTAATTTTTATATTTCAAAATTGGATTGGGAGTACTCTTTCTTTCGGATTGGCTTTTGCTTTATCGTTATTAGAATTGTTGGTGGCTGCACTTCAGGCCTACATATTTACAATGTTGTCTGCTCTTTACTTCGGTGCTGCCGTAGAAGAGCATTAAAAGTATTAACTAGAATGTTTAATTTAAATTAATTTAATTATGGAAGAAGTACAACAAATTGCGGCGATAGATTTAGCTCCGCTAAGAATCATTGGTGCTGGACTGGTAGTAATCGGTGCTGGTATCGGTATTGGTAGAATTGGTGGATCTGCATTAGAGGCTATGGCTAGACAGCCAGAACTTACAGGTAAGATTCAGACAGTTATGCTTATTGCTGCTGCTCTTATTGAGGGTATTGGCTTTGCTGCATTATTCGCAGTGTAAAACCATAAATCAATACTGCAAGGGTTGCTTGCAGTATTGATTTTATTTTAAAAAAAACTAACAAAGGAGAAAAATAAAATGGAAAAATTAATAAACGACTTTTCAGTAGGATTGTTTTTTTGGCAATCATTACTTTTTATTGCATTAATTCTTTTATTAAAGAAATTTGCTTGGGGTCCAATCTTGAGTGCTGTTGAAGAAAGAGAAGAAGGGATTAAAGAGGCATTAGAATTAGCTCAGAAAGCCAAAGAGGAAATGCAAGAGCTTAATGCTGACAACGAAAGAATTTTAGCAGAAGCTAGAATTGAGAGAGATATCCTTTTGAAGGAAGCAAGAGAAATGAAAGATAAAATTGTTAACGAAGCTAAGGATCAGGCAAATACTGAGGCAGACAAAATTTTACTTTCAGCAAAGGAGCAAATCAATAACGAAAAACTAAAAGCAATCACGGAACTTAAAAATCAAGTTGCTGACATGTCAATTGATATTGCTGAAAAGATTTTAAAATCAGAACTTTCTGATGTAAATAAGCAAAAGGAGTTAGTTGCTCAGGTGTTAAAAAGTAACGAACTTAACTAGTATAAAATGAAGCACTCAAGAGTAACAATAAGATACGCAAAAGCTTTATTGCAATTAGCAATTGAGCAGAATATACTTGAGCAATCCTATACAGATATGGTATTGCTTGATTCCGTTTTTAAGGAAAATAAAGATTTTTCATTATTGCTGAAAAGCCCTATTGTAAAGACTGATCAAAAACTAAGCATATTTAAACAGATTTTTGAGTCAAAAATTGGAGAGGTTAGTATGGCTTTTATTAATATAATTACAACTAAAAAAAGAGAAAGTCTACTTGCATTAATCGCAAGTAGTTTTATTAGCTTGTACAAAGAACATAATAAAATTGAAACGGCTTCAGTTATTACTGCAACTCCTTTGGATGAGGTGTTAAGAGCTGAGGTAATTAATTTTATTAAAAAACATGGTAACGATAATGTGGAATTGACTGAAAAGATTGATGAAAATATTATTGGAGGTGCAATCATTAGAATGGGAGATAAGCAATTAGATGCAAGTGTATCGAAAGCAATTTCTGAATTAAGACAATCATTTAACAGTAACCTGTATTTACAGGACGTCTAAAAAAAAATAAAAAAATGGCAGAAGTAAAACCAGCTGAAGTATCAGCAATTTTAAGACAACAATTATCAGGATTTAAATCTGAAGCAGAACTACAGGAGGTAGGTACTGTATTGCAGGTTGGAGATGGTATTGCTCGGATTTATGGGCTTACTAATGTTCAATCGGGTGAGTTAGTTGAATTCGAAAACGGATTAAAAGCAATAGTATTGAATCTTGAGCAAGACAATGTTGGAGTTGTACTTCTAGGTCCATCTAAAGGGATTAAAGAAGGTGATACCGTAAAGAGAACAAAGAGAATTGCATCTATTAATGTAGGTGAAGGCATGCTTGGTAGAGTGGTTGATGGAATGGGGAATCCTATTGATGGAAAAGGACCTATTGCCGGAACAACTTACGAGATGCCAATCGAAAGAAAAGCACCTGGTGTAATATACCGTCAACCTGTTGATGAGCCTTTACAAACAGGACTAAAAGCTGTTGATGCCATGATTCCTGTTGGTAGAGGACAAAGAGAGTTAATTATTGGAGATAGGCAAACAGGTAAAACTGCTGTAGCTATTGATACAATTATCAACCAAAAAGAATTTTATGACAAGGGTGAGCCTGTATTCTGTATTTACGTTGCAATCGGACAAAAAGCATCTACAGTTGCAGGATTAGTCGATGTTTTAGAAAAAGCAGGAGCTTTAGCATACACGGTAATTGTTGCTGCAAGTGCATCTGACCCTGCTCCAATGCAGTTTTATGCGCCATTATCAGGAGCATCTATTGGTGAGTTTTTCAGAGACACTGGTCGTCCAGCTTTGATTGTATTTGATGATTTATCAAAACAAGCAGTTGCTTATCGTGAGGTATCTTTATTACTAAGAAGACCTCCAGGTCGTGAGGCTTATCCGGGAGATGTATTTTATTTGCATTCCAGATTATTAGAGCGTGCTGCAAAAGTGATCAATGATGATACCATTGCTTCACAAATGAATGACTTGCCAGAATCCTTAAAAGGAATTGTTAAAGGAGGTGGTTCGCTAACAGCCCTACCAATTATTGAAACACAAGCAGGTGATGTATCTGCTTACATTCCTACTAATGTAATTTCTATTACAGATGGTCAAATTTTCCTAGAGTCTAATTTATTTTTATCAGGTGTTCGTCCTGCAATTAATGTTGGTATTTCGGTGTCAAGAGTTGGGGGTGCAGCTCAAATTAAGTCAATGAAAAAGATTTCAGGTACTTTAAAATTAGACCAAGCGCAATATAGAGAGCTTGAAGCTTTTGCTAAGTTTGGTTCTGATTTAGATGCTGCAACTAATGCTGTAATTGAAAAAGGAAAACGTAATGTTGAAATTTTAAAGCAGGGACAGTATTCTCCTTTAAGAGTAGAGGAGCAAGCTGCAATTATTTACTGTGGAACAAACGGGTTATTAATGAATGTTCCAGTGAATAAAATAAAAGAGTTTGAAGGAGAGTACCTTTCATTTTTACATGCCAAACATCAAGATGTGTTAGATGCTTTAGCTTTAGGTAAATTAACAGATGAAATTAAGTCAACTTTAGAGACTGTAGCCGCTGATTTGTCTTCAAAATACGCAAAATAAACAATGGCTAACTTAAAAGAAATAAGGTTAAGAATTACATCTGTTGGGTCAACTATGCAGATTACTTCTGCTATGAAAATGGTGTCTGCAGCGAAGCTTAAGCGAGCGCAAGATGCAATTATTCAAATGCGACCTTATGCAAATAAGTTGACCGAATTATTAAAGAATTTAAGTGCTAGTTTGGATAGTTCTGACGGGGGAGTGTACACTCAAGAGCGTGAAATTAAGAATGTGCTTTTAGTGACTATTACTTCTAACAGAGGTTTGTGTGGAGGTTTTAACGCCTACATTATGAAAAAAGCAACAGTCTTGATTAATGAGGATTATGCTAACGCTAACGTTAACATTTTATCAATTGGTAAGAAATCTTCCGAACATTTTACTAAGAATGGTTTTAATGTTGAGAGTACTCATGACGCTTTATTTTCAGACTTAACATTTGACAATGTTGCAAAGGTTGCAGAAGGAATAATGGACCGGTTTGTTCAGGGGGATTATGATAAAGTTGTATTGGTTTATAATCAATTTAAGAATGCAGCAACCCAAGTTATTATGGCTGAAAACTTCTTACCTGTTCAGGCAGCTGAAGATGAAGAGCCAATTGTTGTGGACTATATTTTTGAGCCAAGTAAAAAAGAAATTGTTGAGCAGTTGATTCCAAAATCATTAAAAACCCAATTATTTAAAGCGGTTTTAGATTCTCATGCTGCAGAGCATGGCGCAAGAATGACTGCAATGCATAAGGCTACTGATAATGCATCAGAACTTAAGAAAGACTTAACCTTAACATATAATAAAGCACGTCAAGCGGCTATTACAAATGAAATTCTTGAAATTGTAGGTGGAGCTGAAGCTTTAAGCGGATAAATAATATTTAAATAGGATTGTTAAAAACCCTCTTCCCTGGAAGAGGGTTTTTTTATTTATACTCATTTGAATCTTCTATATTTGTAAAAAATAAAAATTATGATATACAATAATATATTAAGTGAGAATAAAGAAGGTATTTGTTACATCACTATCAACCGCCCAAAGCAATTGAATTCTTTAAATGGCGCTACTATTAGTGAATTAAACCATGCTATTAGTAATGCCGATATAGATTCAACTGTTAGGTGTATTATTTTAACCGGTGCAGATACCAAGGCATTTGTGGCGGGTGCTGATATTAAAGAATTTGCTGATTTTGATAAAAGTGCAGGAGAAAATTTAGCTAGAAAAGGTCAAGAGTTATTATTTGATTTATTGGAAAATGCTTCTACTCCATCTATTGCTGCTATTAATGGCTTTGCTCTTGGTGGTGGACTGGAATTAGCAATGGCCTGTCATATTCGTATAGCATCAGAAAACGCTAAAATGGGTCTTCCTGAGGTTTCTCTAGGAGTTATTCCAGGTTATGGTGGGACTCAAAGGTTAGCGAGTTTAGTGGGAAAAGGTAAAGCCTTAGAGATGATTACAACAGCAGGAATGTTGTCAGCTCTTCAAGCTATGCAGTGGGGACTCGTAAATCATGTCTGTACACAAGATGAGTTGATTCCTATGGCAGAAAAACTAGCTTTAAAAATTAAGCGTAATTCATCTATGGCAATTGCGAAGGCAATAAAATCGGTTAATGCTGGTTTCATTGATGGTGTAAATGGTTTTGAGGTTGAGATATCAGAATTTGGTTCTTGTTTCGAAACGAAAGAGTTTGTTGAAGGGACCGCAGCATTTATGGAAAAAAGAAAAGCCAAATTTAATTGAATCCACTTAAAAAATTAGCGAGTCAAACTGCCGTTTATGGTTTGAGTAGTGTAGTAGGTAGGTTATTAAATTACTTACTAGTTCCTTTATATACTCGTTATTTTTTACCAGCTGAATATGGTGTCGTTACTGAGCTCTATGCTTATGTAGCCTTCTTGGTTGTCTTGTTAACTTATGGAATGGAAACAGCGTTTTTTAGGTTTTCCAAAAAGGAAGAATCAACCAAAGTGTATAGTACAACATTAATTTCGTTACTAATTTCTTCTGTTGTATTTGTAGGTTTAATATTTTTGAATTCAAGCGCAATTTCTGAATGGTTGGGTTACTCTAATCATCCTGAATACATTCAGTTTTTTGCTTTAATTATTGGAATGGATGCTGTTTCCTCTATTTCATTTGCAAAATTAAGGGAGCAGGATAAAGCAATGCGCTTTGCTTTTATTAGGGTACTAAATATTATGGTTAATGTTGGATTTAATTTATATTTCATAGTTTATCAAGAGTACGGAATAGCCTATATTTTTATTGCTAACTTATTGGCTTCAGTTATTACACTTATAATGCTTTTTCCAGAAATGCTAAGCTCATCTTGGGTATTTGATAAAAAGTTATGGAAAAAAATGATGATTTATGCTTTACCGCTTCTTATTGCGGGTTTAGCAGGAATGACTAATGAAACTATTGACAGAATTCTATTAAAACACTTGTTACCCAACACTGATATTGCGGCTTCAGAATTAGGTTTATATGGAGCTTTTTATAAACTATCCATTATCATGATACTCTTTATTCAAACCTTTAGGTTTGCGGCTGAGCCTTTCTTTTTTGCACAAGAAAAAGAGGGAAATGGCAGAAAAATATATGCTGATGTTATGAAATATTTCACCATTATTATGGTAATTATATTTTTAGGTGTTACTATTTTTTATGATGCCATAAAAGGATTTTTAGGTAGTGAATATCATGATGATAGAGGATTTTTAGTCGTTTCAATTTTATTGTTGGCTAATCTGTTTTTAGGAATTTATTATAACTTGTCTATTTGGTATAAGCTTACTGAAAAAACAAAATATGGTGCTTACCTTTCTATTTTTGGTGCAATTATTACACTTTCCCTTAATTTTACTCTTATTCCTGTGCTTGGTTTTGTTGGCTGTGCTTGGGCTACTTTAATTTGTTATTTTAGTATGACTGTTGCTTCTTATTATATAGGTAAAAGACACTTTTCTGTTCCTTATCAAGTAAAAAGAATTGCTTTGTATTTGTTTGTTACGCTTTGTATCTATTTCTGTATTTATTTCACTAATTTAAATATGTGGATTAATTCCTTATTCTTATTAGGATTTGTCATATTTGTATATCGTTTAGAAAAACCCAAATTATCATTAAAATTATGAATGTAAAAGTTATCAATAGATCAAAGCATGCATTGCCTCACTATTCTACAATCGCTTCTGCCGGAATGGATTTAAGAGCAAATATTGACGTATCAATCTCATTAAAACCATTAGAAAGAACAATTGTAAAGACAGGAATTTTTATTGAGCTGCCTGTGGGATTCGAAGCCCAAGTTCGACCTAGAAGTGGCTTGGCATTTAAAAATGGAATTACTGTACTAAATTCACCTGGAACAATTGATGCTGATTATAGAGGAGAGGTAGGTGTGATTTTGGTAAATTTATCAGCTGAAGAATTTATAATTGAAGATGGTGAGCGTATTGCTCAAATGGTAATTGCTAAACACGAACAAGCTCAGTGGATAGAAGTTGAAACATTAGAAAATTCAGAAAGAGGTGCTGGGGGTTTTGGTAGCACTGGTGTAAAATAAAAAATATTTAGATATGAAAATTATAGTTCCAATGGCGGGGAGAGGCTCTAGATTAAGACCACACACGTTAACTATTCCTAAGCCATTAATTCCAGTTGCAGGAAAGCCTATTGTACAAAGATTGGTTGAGGATATTGTAAAAGTATGCGGAAAAGAAGTTGATGAAATTGCATTTATTATTGGTGATTTTGGAAAAGAAGTAGAAGATAATTTAGTTAAGATTGCGGAAAGTTTAGGGGCAAAAGGAAGCATCTATTACCAAGACAAACCCTTAGGAACAGCTCATGCAATTTTATGCGCACAAGAATCCTTACAAGGGAATTGTGTAGTTGCTTTTGCTGATACTTTATTCAAAGCTGATTTTACTTTAGATAGTAGTAAAGATGGGATTATTTGGGTAAGCCAAATTGATGATCCATCAGCATTTGGAGTAATAAAACTGAATGAAGAAAATATAATTACCGACTTTGTAGAAAAGCCAGATACTTTTGTTTCTGACTTGGCGATTATTGGAATATATTATTTTAATGATGGTGAATATTTAAAAAAAGAATTGCAGTATTTGTTGGATAATGAGATTAAAGATAAAGGCGAATATCAGTTGACAAATGCATTGGAGAATATGAAGAATAAAGGAACTAAATTTTCTCCAGGAAAAGTAAATGAATGGTTGGATTGTGGTAATAAAGATGCAACTGTTTATACAAATGAAAGAGTATTAGAACATAATGGAAATATAATTTCAGCTACTGCACTAATTGAGAATTCTGAAATAATTGAACCTTGTTTTATTGGTGATAATACTGTAATTAAAAATGCTAAAATAGGCCCTCATGTTGCTGTTGGAAAAAATACTGTAATTAGTAATAGTGCTATTAGCAAAACAATAATTCAAAATGAAAGTTCAATTGTTAATGCAAAATTGAATAATTCTATGATTGGAAATAAAGTCAGTTTTAATGGAAATAATATTCAACAAGAAGTAAGTATTGGTGATTTTTCAGAAGTTAAATAAATGATAAAAAAGGGAATAATAATTATATTGTGCCTGTTAAATGTGCAGGCTTTTGCTCAATGGAAATCCTATTACCCTGAAGGGAAAAGTAATAATAAGGCTGTTAAACAGAAAATCGAAAAAGATAATTTCGTGTTTAATAATCACTTTTTCTCAGCTTTAAAAGCTAAATCTTTAGAGAATTATGAAGAGGCTTTAGAGCATTTTCAAAAATGCATAAAAATTAACGATAAACTTGCGGTTTCTTTTTACGAGTCAGCAATAATAAATAAGGTTTTAGGAAATTTTAATTTAGCAGTTGAACAAATAAAAATAGCATCAGAACTTGAGCCAGATAACAGATGGTATCAGCTTAGTTATGCAGAAGTTTTATTTGCTAATCAGGACTTTAAGTCAGCATCAGTTCAGTATAAGAAGTTATTACTTAAGGAGCCCGGAAATAAAGAATTATTTTTTTTATTGGCAGACATGTATATTTATGATAATGATTTTCTGAAGGCGATAAAGGTTTACGATGATTTAGAGTTAATAAGGGGAATTGATAAGATGATTTCCATGCAGAAACATAAGCTTTACATGCAATTGGAAAAAAGGAAATATGCAATAAAGGAGCTGCAGAATCTTCTAGATAAATTTCCAAATGATATTGAGGCTTTAGAGATTTTATCAGAAGTATATTTATTGAATGATGAAAAAGAAAAGGCATTTGATATTTTTAAACAACTAGCAATTATTGCGCCTGAAAATGGGCGAATTCACTTAACTTTAGCTGACTATTATCGTGATCAAGGAGATAATACAAAATCTTTTGAAGAGTTAAAGTTAGCTTTTAAAAGTATAACATTGGGTGTAGATATTAAGGCTAGGATTCTTTTGTCTTACTTTCAATTGCTTGCTGTAAATGACATTATGAAAGATCAGGCTTATACTTTAGCAGAACTGTTAATGCAGTCGCACCCTAATGATGTAAAATCTAATGCTCTTTATGCTGACATATTATATGCTGATAATCGTTTAAATGAAGCCAAAGATCAGTATTTAATTGTTTTGGAAAAAAGCAAAACCGAAACTCAAGTATGGAGTCAAGTATTGTTTATTCAGGCAGAACAGAGCGATTTTGAGGGAATGCTTAAAACAAGTGAAGAGGCGCTGACCTATTTTTCAACAGAGCCCTTATTTTATTATTTTAATGGAGTTGCTAATAAATGGTTTAAAAACTATGATGATGCTATCAGCTCTTTAAAAATGGGAGTTGAATTTGTTTCGGGTAATAGCATGCTGTTACTAGAGTTTTATTCTTCACTTGCTGATTCTTACCATGCGACTCAAGAGCATGAATTATCTGACGAGTATTATGAAAGGTCACTTGCAATTGACTCTAATAATGTTTTAATCCTTAATAATTACGCATATTACCTTTCCGTTAGAAAGGTAAATTTAGAGAAGGCAAAAAAAATGTCATTAAAGTGCAATGAATTGGAGAAAGATAATGGCACTTATCAAGATACTTATGCTTGGATTTTATATAAGCTAGCAGATTATGAACAAGCAAAAATTTGGATGCAGAAATCATTAGCTAACGGTAGCGATATTAGTGCCGTTGTTGTAGAGCATTATGGTGATGTCTTATATCAATTGGGTAATGTTAAAGATGCAATTTCTCAATGGGAAAAAGCAAAAAAATTAGGTGTAGCAAGTAAGTTTTTAAATAAAAAAATAGAAGAAGGAAGGTTGTATGAATAAGCTAGTGCTATATTTATTTTTTATTGTGTTTGCATCTTCGTGTGTTACAAAAAATATTGCTGAGGTTGCTTTTTCTGTATCTCCAGTAAATGCAAAAGAATTAATTGAAAGGGTAAATTCAAGCAATAGACCTTCTGAACACTTGGCGTTAAAAGGAATGGTAAGCTTGATGATTGAAAAGGATAATGAAGTTTCATTAGGAATTTCAATTAGAGTTAGAAAGGATAGTCTTATTTGGGCCTCAGTTACCGCCCCTTTTGGAATTGAATTATTCAGAGCAGTAATAACTATGGACTCGATATATTATATCAATCGTACAAATAAGACTTATTTTATCAAACCAATTACTAATATTTCTGAAATATTAAAAACAGATATTGCTTTTAAAGAAATACAAGAAATTGTAACGGCTACTCCTAAAATTGAAAAGAAAGAATATTCTCTTAATAAGACTGATGATGATTTTTTGTTAACTACACAAGACTACATGTATACTGTTTCTAATTTCTATAGAATTAGGAAAGGAGTATTGATTGAAGAAGGTAATAGTTTAATATACACTTATAGTAATTTTAGTTTTGAGAATGATTTTCCTGAGCAGTTAGAAATTATAGTAAAATCATCTTTTCAAAATGCTTTTAATATAAAACTAAACTATTCTAAAGTTGTTTTTGACAAGCAGCAACAAACGCCTTTTAAAATACCAAGTTCTTATGTCGTGGCAGAATAAATACATCTTATTGTTTTTTGGGATTATTCTAAGTTTTTCAGTTTTTTCGCAAACTAAAGAAGAGCTTAAAAAACAAAAATCAAATATTGAAAAAGAAATAAATTACACTACTAATTTATTAAATAAAACTGAAGCAAATAAAATAAAATCCTTGAGTTATTTGCGGGTTTTGGAAAAGCAAATTAGCAATAAGGAAAGCTTATTGAATGCTTTAAATATTGAAATAAGTTTACTGATTAAGCAAATTAGAAAAACGGAACGCACTATTACTGAAACTCAGAAATCAATTATTGATGAACAAAAAGAGCTAGTCTTATTAAAAAGCGAATATGCTAAGATGATTTACGCATGCTTTAAAGAGCAGGGAAATCGTAATGATTTGATGTTTATTATTTCTGCAGAGGATTTTAATCAGGCTTATAAGCGAATAGTTTATTTAAAACAATATGCCTCTTTTCGCAAAAATCAGATAAATAAAATTATTGAAAGTCAAAAAAAACTATCTGTTAAGGAGGGTGTATTAATTAATAAAAATAATCAACTTATTTTGGAGTCAGCTTCAAAAATGAATTTAATTGATGAAAAAAAACAAGAGCTAAACTCTATTGCTGACACGCAACAAGAAAAGCAAGAGTTAGTAAAAAAATTAAGTAAATCCGAAAAAGTATTTAAGAAACAATTGAATGATAAACAAAAAAGAGCAGAAGCTTTAGATAACGAAATTCGCAAGATAATTACTGAAGAAATTCGTAAAGCAAGGGATGAGGCTGAAAAGAAAAATAAGGGTTTTGCACTTACTCCCGAAGCAATGGCTTTGTCATCAGAATTTAATAATAATAAAGGGAAATTACCTTGGCCATTGGAAAAGGGAGTAATTATTCAAGGATATGGTAAACAAAATCATACTGTTTTTTATGGAATCGAAACATTTAATAACGGAATTGATATTGTTACAGATGTAAACATGGACATTCGAGCTGTTTTTGATGGAACCGTAAGTAGAATATTCTTTATTAAAGGTGAGGGAAAAGCGATTTTGCTTAATCATGGTGAATATTTTAGCGTCTATTCAGGCTTAAAAGAGGTTAGTGTGAAGGTGGGTGATAAACTGCTTGCAAAGGAGAAGTTAGGAATAGTTTTTACACAAGAAATAGAAGGTAAAACAGAACTACATTTTGAAATTTGGAAGGGTTATGATAAGCAAGACCCTTCTAAGTGGTTATTTAAGGCTTATTAAATCAAAATGCATAGATTTGCATATTAATTAAAATAAATAATTATGAACTTATTAGTGTTACTATTTTCTTTTGGTGGGCCAGAAATAATTTTGATAGCTCTTGCTATTTTACTATTATTCGGTGGAAAAAAAATTCCAGAATTAATGAAGGGGCTAGGTAAGGGGATTAGTGAATTTAAAAAGGGAAAAAGCGAATCTGAAGAAAATAAGGAAGACTAAATTTATTTAATTTGACAACTTTCCGTTCCTATAAACAAGTGCAACATGCGCTTTCAAACAAATTAACTACTTGTTTTAAAATAACCAATTCTTATCTTCAGAAAATTGAAGAGCATAATCAAATAAATGCCTTTATTGAGGTGTATGCTGATGAGGCCTTGAAACAGGCTTTAGCTATAGATAAAAAGTTAGAATTAGGCACGGCTGGTAAATTGGCGGGAATGGTTATTGGAATCAAAGATAACCTTTGCTATAAGGGCCATAAAGTTTCGGCTTCTTCAAAAATCTTAGATGGTTTTGAATCTTTATTTAGCGCAACGGTTATTGATAGATTATTATCTGAAGATGCGATAATTATTGGAAGACTAAATTGCGATGAATTTGCAATGGGATCAGCTAATGAAAACTCGATATATGGAACTGTAAAGAATCCATTAGACAACAAAAAAGTTGCTGGTGGAAGTTCTGGTGGTTCTGCAGCTGCTGTCGCAGCAGGACTTTGCTTAGCCACGTTAGGTAGTGATACTGGCGGCTCCATTAGACAGCCAGCAGCATTTTGTGGTATTGTTGGTTTAAAACCTACATATTCCCGAGTTTCTCGTTATGGGTTAATTGCATATGCTTCTTCATTTGATCAGATAGGGCCTTTAACAAATACGGTTCAGGATTCAGCTTTACTACTTGAAGTTATTGCTGGGCAAGATGAATTTGATAGCACGGTTTCTTCAAGAAAGGTTGAACAATATAGCAAATCATTAATGTGTGATGGTCCAAAGCGAATCGCTTACATAAAAGAATGCTTAGATAGCAAAGGTTTAGATCCGGAGATAAAGCAAGTTATTGAGAATAAAATTGAAGAATTAAAGGAAGAAGGACATATAGTTGAGCCAATTTCATTTTCCTATTTAGATTATTTGGTTCCTACCTATTATGTAATTACAACAGCTGAAGCATCATCTAATTTAGCTCGTTTTGATGGCGTCCATTATGGTTATAGAAGTGAAAATATTACTAACCTTGAAAGCACTTATATAAATAGTAGAACTGAAGGTTTTGGTGAGGAGGTAAAAAGAAGAATTATGTTAGGTACTTTTGTGTTGAGCGCAGGCTATCATGATGCCTATTTCACTAAGGCACAAAAAATTAGACGCTTAATTCAAGACGAAACTAATGAGATGTTTAAACATTATGACTTCGTAATATCACCAACCACGCCTCACACTCCTTTTGCAATAGGAACAAAACAGACTGACCCAACTGTAATGTATTTGGAAGATATTTTTACTGCACAAGCAAACCTTGCTGGTAATCCTGCTATTTCTATTCCTATACGGAATCATTCTAACGGTATGTCAATTGGACTACACATAATGGCTGATAATTTTAAAGAAGCAGATTTATTAGCATTTTCTAAATTTTTGAATAAAGAAGGATAATTACTATCTTTGTATTATGCGATTATTCTTATTTATAGCTTTTATTTTTTTTTCTATTTTAGCTTTTTCGCAAAGAAACTTACCTTATGATGTAGGTGAGTATGCCTCATATAAAATCTCTTTTGGCGCAATTAATGTTGGGTATGCCGAATTGGAGGTTAAAGAAATTATACCCGTAAATAATAAACCAAGTTTTCATATTATAGGAAAAGGAAGGACAGCCCCTTTCTTTGATTGGATTTTTAAGGTTAGAGATGTTTACGAAACATTTATTGACACCTCAAGCCTTCTTCCACTCGTATTTAATAGAGAGGTAAGAGAAGGGGGTCACGTGATAAATCAACACTATAAATTCAACCATAAAAATCAAAATGTAGTGACCAAGGATAGCATATTTAATATTCCTATTCAAGCGCAAGATATGTTATCGGCACTCTTTTATGCTAGAACTTTTAAAAAAGATAGTGTTTTGTATGGGGGATCTTTTTTTGTTCCTATTTTTATGGATGATGAAAATTATTTTCTTGAGATTAAGTACTTAAAGAATGAAATTATAGAAACTAAATGGGGTAAAGTTGATTGTATGGTTTTTAAGCCAAAAATGCAAGAGGGTAGGGTTTTTGAAGATGGAGAAGAAATGAAAATATGGATTACTGATGATAAAAATCATTTGCTTTTAAGAGTAGAAACTAAGATATGGGCAGGATTAATAAAAGTAGTCCTGGAAGATTATAAACATGTTAAATATACTTTGTCTATAATTGAAGAATAATTATTACTCAAGAAAAATTTAAACATTAAATTAGCAGGATGAAAAAATGGTTTGGAATACTAGTAATGGGAACAGCATTACTGTTTATGTTAACCAACATAAATAAAGATAAAAAAGCGGTAGAGAAGTTGGATGTTTTTCCAGAAATAATTGAACCTTCTTATGAATATAATATCCTTGTAGACTCTTTTAATGTTACTAAAGGTTTTGTTAAAAGTGGCCAAACTATGGGAGAGATTCTTTACTTAAATCATATTGATCATCTTGAAATTAATAAAATTGTTCAAAAGTCAAAAGGAATATTTGATGTAAGACGAGTAAATACAGGCAAAAGATATACAGTTATTTGTGCTTCTGATTCTACTAAAAAGGCGAAATATTTTATTTACGAAATTGATGCAGCTAATTATGTTGTTTTTGACTTAAGGGGAAAAATAGATGTCTATAAGGGTAAAAAGCCAGTAATTGTTAAATTAAAAATCGCTTCTGGAATCATAAAATCATCCCTATGGTTAACCATGGAAGAACAAAAGTTAAGTCCTAAATTGACAGCTGAACTTTCAACAATTTATGCCTGGACAATTGATTTTTTTAAGATTCAGAAAAATGATGGTTTTAGGGTTTATTATGAGGATAAGTATATTGACGGGGAGTATATTGGTATTGGCAGGTTATTGGCTGCAGAGTTCACGCACAAAGGACAAAATTTTTATTCTTTTTATTATAGAGAAAATGAGAATTTTGGGGATTATTATGATGAACAAGGCAATACCCTACGTAAGGCATTTCTAATGGCCCCTGTAGATTACAAGCGTATTTCTTCACGGTATAGTAAAAGAAGAAAACATCCAGTAACAGGAAGGTGGAAAGGTCATTTTGGTACTGATTATGCTGCAGAAAGAGGCACTCCAATTTGGTCAACTGCAAATGGAACCATTATTGCAGCAACCTACACTAAGAATAATGGTAATTATGTAAAAGTAAGACATAATGGAACCTATACAACTCAGTATTTACATATGTCAAAAATAAAACCTGGAATAAGAAAAGGTGTATATGTGAAACAAGGAGATATTATTGGTTACGTAGGTAGTACTGGTTTAGCAACAGGACCTCACGTTTGTTATCGATTCTGGAAAAATGATAAGCAGGTAGACCCATTTAAACAAAAACTCCCTCCTGGTGATCCAATAAAAAAGGGAAATAGAGAAGAGTACATGTTAGCTAAAGACAGTTTAATGCAAATTCTGATGAACTAAATAACATGACGGAATATAAAAAAAGTATTTTAAAGAAGTTGTTTGGCGTACTGTTTGTTATGTTTTTTTTTCTTGCAAATTCACAAAACACTTTTATTGAAAATAAAGGTCAATTTCCAAAAGCTGTAATCTCAAAAACAAATCTTCCTTCTGGAGCTTTATATGTTGAAGATGCAAAACTTACATATGCTTTTTATAGCGGAAAGCAACTTGCAGATATACATGATGGTTCAGCAGCTAATATTGGAGTTGATGCACATGCTTATTCTGTTTCATTCATTAATGCAAATATTGATCTTGATATTGAGATGGAGGAAGAGAGTAGTTTTTTTGAAAATTATTATTTAGGTGATAAATTATCTTGGGCATCTGGAGTTAAATCTTATAAGCGTCAAATCCAAAAAAATATTTATAAAGGTATTAATTTGTGTTTATTTGTTAGTGATAATAAGTTAAAGTACGAGCTTTATCTAGATAAATCAGCTAATGAAAAATTAATCAAATTGCGGTATCAAGGGCATACTAAGATTAAAATTATTAACGGAAACCTGCATATAAGCACAAGTGTAAATAGTATTGTTGAATATAGCCCTTATGCTTACCAAATTATAGAAGGGACTGAAGTTGAGGTGTCGTGTATTTATAATTTAAAAAGTAATGTACTTTCTTTTGATTTCCCAAATGATTATGATAGAAATTATCCTTTAGTAATTGACCCCATTTTGGAGTTCTCTACATATTCCGGTTCTACAACAGATAATTTTGGATATACAGCTACATATGATAATTTCGGTTTCTTATATAGTGGAAGCACCTCTTTTGGAGCAGGTTACCCTACCACTTTAGGTGCTTACCAGCTTAACTATGCCAATGCTATTGGAGGTACTGATGTAGTAATAACTAAGTATGATACTAGTGGAACCACCAGAATTTATTCTACTTATTTAGGCGGAAACAAAGATGAGTTGCCCCATAGTATGATTGTGAATAGTGCTGATGAATTATTTATTTTTGGTACAACTGGCTCTTCTGATTTCCCAACTACAATCTCATCATATCAGCCAAATTTTAATGGCGGTCCAGGCTTTTCTCCTTCAGGAATAGGTGTGAGTTTTCCAGATGGATCTGATATTTTTGTATCAAGATTAAACACAAATGGAGGGAATTTATTAGCATCTACTTTTTTGGGAGGATCAGATAATGATGGATTAAATACGGCTGCAAAGTTAAAGTTTAATTATGCTGATGAGGTTCGCGGCGAAATTGATATTGATCAGAATAATAACATCTACATTGCTACCTGTACACAGTCTACTGATTTTCCAATTATTGGTGGTTTCCAGAATATAAATAAGGGTGGTCAAGAAGGGTGTATTATTAAGATGGATAATCAACTTTCTTCGGTAATTTGGAGCTCCTATTTAGGGGGTGATATTGATGATGCGATTTATTCTTTAGCATTAGATAAAGATGACAATATTTATGTTACGGGAGGAACGGCATCTGCTAGTTTTCCAACAACATCTAATGCTCATCAAACATTCCATCAGGACACATTAAAGGCAGATGCCTTTATAAGTTTAATTAGTTCAAGTGGAAATCAGATTCTTTATTCTTCTTTGTATGGTTCTAACGAATATGACCAATCTTATTTTGTAGAAATTGGTAGTACAGATGCAGTTTATTTATTTGGTCAAACAAAAGCTAGTGCTTTAACCTTAGTGCATAATGCAACTTATTTTGATACTGGTGCCGGTCAATTTATTGCAGTATTTAATAAGGATTTATCAAGTGTTCTAAGAGCCACAGTTGTAGGTACAGGTAAAGGTAGCCCAGATATTTCTCCAACCGCTTTTTTGGTTGATGTTTGTGATAAGATTTATCTTTCAGGATGGGGGTCAAATTTAGGAGGGCCATTGTCAACACTTAACTTACCGGTAAGTCCTACTGCTTTTCAAGCGACTACTGACGGAAATGATTTTTATTTAATGGTAGTTGATGATGATTTAACTAGCATGGTTTATGCTACCTATTTCGGAGGAAGTCAAAGCGCTGAACATGTAGATGGTGGAACAAGCCGATTTGATAAAAAAGGAATTATTTATCAATCCGTTTGCGCAGGATGTGGAGGGAATTCTGATTTTCCAATTGAACCAAATCCTGGAGCCGTTTCTGCAACTAATAATAGTAGTAATTGCAATAATGGAGTCTTTAAATTCAACTTTGATTTTCCTATGGTAATAGCTGACTTTAATGCTTCTTGGGTTGGTTGCGATACGAATATCAATTTCCAGAATTTAAGCACTTCAAACACCAATATCAATTACCAATGGAATTTTGGTGATGGTATAAATTCTGGTTTGGAAAATCCGATTCATAATTACGCTCAAGCAGGAAATTATAATGTTACCCTAATTGCAACTTCTCCAGGAGCTTGTAATGTATCCGATACGATAACAAAACAGGTGTATATATTAGCGAATTCTTCTGATACGATTACAAGTGTTGTAAAATGCAAAAACGATCTAATTCAAATTGGCTTACTTCCTGTTAACGACCCAACAATATCTTATTTTTGGTTTCCTACAACTGACTTAAGTAGCGCAAATGTTTCTAATCCTTTTTGCAGCTCATCAACTAATACAACTTATCAATTGCTTGTATCCAATGGAAGCTGCGTGGACACATTAACACAAAATATAATCATACCTAATTTTTTATTAGATGCTGGTGAGGATACATCCTACTGTAATTCTCCGATAACATTCCAAGCGAGTTATAGCGGAGCAACTGACATACTTTGGTCCTCAAATGTTAATTTTACTGATACACTAAGCCTCACTGATAATTTGACAGTGGCAAGTATTGCCCAATTTTATGTAAAAGTTACTAATGGCATCTGCGAACAGGTGGACAGTGTTCGGGTGAATGCACAAAGCATTAATTTTAATTTGACAGGAGAAATTGATTTGTGTAATGGTGATAGTATCTTTTTGTTAGTTGAAAACCTTATGCCTAGTGTGGCAATAAATTCTTATTTATGGGAGCCATTAGCAATAACTTATAATGCTGATTCCTCAAGTATTAGTAGCTATACTGATACTTCAATCTGGTATAGTGTTGAGGCTACGAATACAGATGGGTGTATTTTAAAAGATTCCATCTTTATTCAAATTTACGATAATCCTATTATTGACTCTTTATGGCTGGATAGGTATACAGTTTTTAGAGGTGAATCAGTCTATTTAAATGTTAAGACTGATGATAGTTTTATTTGGTATAACTTTACCAGTACCTCTAATACAGTATTTGTTGAGCCTATACAAAGTGAGTGCTATACTGTTCAGGTATTTAATGCCTATAACTGTAGTGTTTCGGATAGTGTTTGTATTGAGGTGCTGGATGTATTTTGCAGTGAATATGGGATTACTGTACCAACCGCATTTAGCCCTAATGAAGATGGAGTAAACGACACTTATTTTATTATAGATAAGTATGGTGTAGTTATTGATTTAAAAATTGAAATATTTAATCGTCTGGGGCAAAAAGTATTTGCAGCAAATGATAAGAGTATAAAGTGGGATGGCACTTACCTTGGTAAAAAACTTAACCCTCAGGTGTTCGATTTTTATTTACAACTTAAATGTGTAGATAAAAAAACTCTCTTCAAAAAGGGAAATATCACGCTTATTAGATGAGAATAATTGCATTAATAATGATATTATCCTTCGCTGAAAATTCTTGTGCTCAGGATATACATTTCTCTCAATTTTTAACTAATAGTTTCGTATTAAACCCTGCAATGGTTGGGGTACAAAAAAACGATTATAAAGCAACCCTTCACCGAAAATCACAATGGGCAAGTGTGAGCGTTCCCTTTACAACTTTTACACTTGCATTTGAAAGAAAAAATATTCTTCCTAGCCACAGTATTGGGTTACAATTTCTGAATGATATTGCTGGAGATTCTCGTTTTAAAACTTCAGGATTAAATTTTACGTATGTAAAAAGTGTCGCAACAAGAACGGAGAATACTTTTCGTCTTGGTGCAGAATTTGGTCTTTTTCAAAGATCGATTGTTGTTGATGATTTAGTATTTAACAATACTGAAAACTTAAGTAATTTTAATTTTACTTTTCCTGATATTTCTCTTGGAATGGCTAATCAATTTTTTTTAAATAAAGATTTATTATTAGAAACTGGGATAGCATTTTTTCATATTAATAAGCCCAATCAATCGTTTACTGATGTTGATGCTACTCGTTTGAACCAAAAAATAAATTTCCATACAGCTCTTAATTATGCCTATACAGATAACTTGAGTATTCAGCCTAAATTAGTTTTTTCTAGTCAGGATACCGACAAAGAATTTTTATTAGGCTGTGATATTAATTATTTATTGGAAGGAGAAAATGACATTCTTTTAAAATCAGGAATTGCCGACCGGCTTAATGACGCTTTTATTCTTTATTTTGGAGCTGAAATTAATTACTTATCTTGTGTTGTTAGTTACGATGTAAATACTTCAAGTTTGACGAATGCTAGTAATAATAAAGGAGGCTTTGAATTTGCATTGGTATACCATTGGAAGAGCAAGAAAAAGATAAAAATTGTTGAAAAGGAAATTTGCCCAAGATATTTATAATGAAATTTGCAAAAAAAATAATTGTGCAATGATAAGAATAAGTATTATCCTACTATTGTCCCCAATACTTAGCTTTTCTCAAGGGATTACTATTAGCCATTTGAAAGGCAATATCAACACTTATGGTTCCGAACTTAATTTTGTTCAAATTGATGAGAATAGAGCTTATTATACTTCTTCAACTTTGCAAAAAGATATATATCAGTCCACTATTTTCTCTAGCAACCTTAAAGATGGAAAGTGGCAAAAAGGAAAGTATATTAATTTAGGAAATTCGTATTCAACCGCCAATAGTCATTTTCCGAAAAATGAGTTGGTTTTTTATTTTAGTGTATGTGATGAAAAAGGGAATTGTAAAATTGCACTTAGAAATTATAAAAAGCAAATAACACAAGAGTTAAACAGCAATATAAATTTAGCAAACTCAACAAATACTCAACCTCATATTGCGATTCATAATGAGAAAAAAGTGATGTACTTTGTTTCTAACAGGAAAGGTGGGTTTGGTGGAATGGACATATGGTTAAGTATAATTAATAAAGACGGCAATTATGGCATCCCTATCAATGCTGGCGATAAAATTAATTCAGAATTTGATGAGATAACTCCTTTTTTTAATTCATTTGAGGAAGTTTTATATTTTTCGTCTAACAGAAAAAATGGTGTAGGAGAATTTGATATTTATACTGCGAATGGTAAATTAAATTTATGGGATAAACCTGTTAATGAAATTCAAATGAATACTAAACAGGACGAAATGTACCTTTCTTTTTATACGCAAACCAAGGGCTATTTTTCTTCTAATCGTACAGAGGCAATTTATGAATCAAACGAGTTCTGTTGCAATGATATTTTTTCTTTTGAGATAGAAAAACCGGTTATTGAAGAGCCAGATAATATTGTGCATATTGCCAAATTTTTACCTTTAAAATTATATTTCCATAATGATGAGCCTGATTGTTGTACTATGAGTGTTAAAACTGATAAAACCTATAAGGATGCTTATATTTCCTATTTTAAAATGGAAGAAACATATAATTCGTACTCTCCTAATTCTAAGGTGTTTTTTGAAGATTCTTTAAAAGGAAATTTCAATAAGCTAAAGGATATTTTCTCTTATATTTTAGCTGATTTGAAATTAGGTAAAAAAGTACAGTTACTTGTTAAGGGTTTTTCTAGTCCATTGCATAAAAAGGAGTACAATATCAATTTATCAAAAAGAAGAATTCAGAGTTTTTTAAATTATTTAAGTGTGTATGAAAATATGTCATTTTCACCTTTTTTCCAATCAGGATTTTTACAAATTATTCAATTGCCTTATGGAGAAAGTCAACCCATCAAAAAGGTAAGCGACAGCCCAAATGACAGATTAAACTCAATATATAGTCTTGATGCAATTTTAGAGCGTAGGATTGAAATTATTGATGTGAAATTAATATACGATTAGCGTTATTAGCTCTACACCTAACCCTACTAAAAAGCCTGAGTAAACTTGCGCATAATTATGTGCTTTTTGTTTTATTCTAGCTACCCCAAGCAATCCCGAGAGTAAAATAAAAAACATTATTATATGAAGAAAATCACCATGATTTATTTGTAGTGCTATAAAGACACCTACCACCCCACCTATACCCAATAAGTGCAAGCTTATTTTCCAAAATTTTGAGATAGTAGCAGCAATTAAGATTATAATTATTGCCCCTAATAATTCAGCCTTTAATATCGGCGTGTAAAACAGTAAGTTCTCAAGTAAATAATAGCCAAATGACATACAGATAACTGTTTTAAACAATGGTAATGGGCGCTCCTTGTGGTTACTCATTTCAAGTGAGCTGACTTTACCCTTCTGTATGAGCCAAAAAATAATTATTAAAGGCAAAACTAGGGTGCTAAAAATAAGGATACTATAGATTAGGACCAGGTTTTGGTTAAGGGTAAAGGTAAGTGAAGGTATGGTAAGTAAAGTTAGGTATAGAGCTAATAATGGCATGAATATTGGGTGCAAAATGATTGAAATAAATTGTGCCAGTTTCATTATATTTCTCTTCTTAATTTTGCAATTTGTATGTTTAAGTTTTCTCGGTATTTTGCTACTGTTCTTCTTGCAATATGATAATCATCTTTCCCAAGCAGCTGAGCTAATTTCTCATCTGTAAGAGGGTTTATCTTATCTTCTGATACTATTATTTCTTGTAATCTTTTTTTTATTTCTTTGGTTGAAATTATTTCTCCATTATCTTTTCTATACGCTTCCGAAAAAAGTTCTTTCAGTTTAAAAGTTCCAAAATTAGTTGCTATATATTTAGAGTTACTTACTCTTGAAATAGTTGAAATATCCATATTTACGATTTGGGCAATATCGGCTAATTTCATAGGTTTCAAATCCTTCTCGTTTCCAGAAATAAAGTAAGATTCTTGTATTCCTAAAATAGCAGTAACAACATTTTTTAAGGTGTCATTTCTCTTTGCAATCGCATCTTTAAACCAATTTGCTTTGTCTAGTTTATCAACCAAGAATTTTTTGGTTGCTTCATCACTTGTTTCCTTAAGCATGTTTTGGTAGTACGTGCTTACCTTTATTGGTTTTACATTACTATTATTTAGTTTCAGCTCAAGTTTACCATCATTAAAAACAACGCTAAAATCTGGATAAACATATGTGATTCCTTCAGTGTTTTTTGAAAAACCGTTACCCGGCATTGGATTAAGTGATTCTATAGTTAAGTAAGCTTTTTTGAGGCTATTTAAATTAAGTTTAAGTTGTTTAGCTAAGTATTCAAAATTTTTGTTGCTAAAAGGAATGTAATAATTACTGATAATTTCTTTTTCTAATTCTTTTTCTGGGTGTATGTTTTTAATTTGTATGAGTAGACATTCTTGCAAATTTCTTGCTCCTACTCCAAATGGTTCAAGCTGTTGAACTATTTCAAGTGCATTTCTAACTTGCTGCTCATTGACGTCAAGACTATTACTGATGAGTAGGTCACTTGTTATTGAATGTAAATCTCTGTTTAAGAACCCATTGTCATCTAAACTGTTAATAAGATAGTTCACAAGAAATAACTGTTTCTCATCAATGTCAACTGCAATTAATTGCTGACTAAGGTAATCACTTAAGCTTTCTGATTTATCTTCTATCTGAAATTGAATATCATCTTTATTATGCTGTTGGATGCTTCTTTCCGAAAGATTTATTTCCTTCTGTTCTTCTTCTTCTTCAAGGGTAGGATTTTCTTCTAACTCTTCTTCAATCCTTTTTTCTAATGCGACAATAGGTATTTGCAAAAGTCCTAAAAATTGTATCTGTTGAGGGCTTAGGTTCTGATACTGCTTTTGCTGTAACCTTTGTTTATTCATTTATTAGAATTCAGCATTTTGTGGTGTTCTAGGGAAGGGAATTACATCTCTGATATTTTTCATTCCTGTAACAAACATGATTAATCGTTCGAATCCTAATCCAAAACCACTATGTGTGCAGGTACCGAACTTTCTAGTTTCTAGGTACCACCACAATTCCTTTTGGCATACATTCATTTCTTCCATTCTAGCTTGTAGTTTATCTAGTCGTTCTTCTCTTTGTGATCCCCCAATAATTTCTCCAATTGATGGGAATAGAATATCCATTGCCCTAACAGTTTCATTATCCTCATTCATACGCATATAAAAAGCTTTAATTCCTTTAGGATAGTCTGTAATGATAACAGGTTTTTTGTATTTCTTTTCTACTAAATAACGCTCGTGTTCTGACTGCAAGTCATCCCCAAATCCACTAATCGGGTATTGGAATTTCTTTTTCTTATTTGGTTTTGAGTTTCTTAAAACATCAATTGCCTCACGATAAGTCAAGCGTTCAAAATTATTTTCTATGACAAATTGTAGTCTTTCCAACAAGCCCATTTCTGAGCGCTCTTCTTTTTTTAATTTACTTTCTTCTTCCTCCATTCTTCCATCTAAAAACTGTAAGTCTTCTGAATTATTTTCAATACAATATTGAATACAATACTTTAAAAACTCTTCTGCCAAGTCCATATTTTCGTTTAAGTCAGCAAATGCAACTTCTGGTTCTATCATCCAAAACTCTGATAAGTGTCTAGAAGTGTTAGAGTTTTCAGCTCTGAATGTTGGTCCAAATGTATATACTTGACCAAGTCCTAAAGCTCCTAGTTCTGCTTCTAATTGCCCTGACACAGTAAGATTTGTTTTATTTCCAAAAAAATCTTCTGAAAAGTCAATTTTACCATCAACTTTTTTTGGTAATTTTTCTAAATCAAGGTTAGTTACTTGAAATATTTCTCCTGCTCCTTCTGCATCTGCCCCTGTAATAATTGGTGTATGTAAATTGAAAAACCCCTTATCGTTAAAGAATTTATGCACAGCAAAAGTTAAGGCATGACGTAGCCTAAAAACAGCTGAAAAAGTATTTGTTCTAAATCGTAAATGAGCATTTTCTCTTAAGAATTCTAGGCTATGTTTTTTAGGTTGTAGCGGGTAATTTTCAGCATCAGCATTACCTAATACTTCAATGGAATTTGCCAGAATTTCAACTGTTTGTCCGCTTCCTTTAGATGCTACTAATTTTCCACTTACACTTATGCAGGAACCTGTAGTTACCTGCTTAATTAATACTTCATCAAAATCTCTAGACTCAGCAACAACCTGAATGCTATTTATTGACGAACCATCATTCAAAGAAATAAAAGAAACATGTTTGCTTCCTCTTCTAGTTCTTACCCAGCCTTTAACATGAATTTTTTGTTCGCTTTCTTCTGATTGAAGAATTTCCTTAATTTTCATACTCAGTTTATTTTCAATATTTTCTTCTTAGCCCGCTTGAGTTATACGACTTTTTTCTAGAATTTTTTGTACTGAACTTATTATTGCTTCTGCATCATAATAACAATCATTATATAATTCTTCTTGTGTTCCATGATGAATGAATATATCAGGAATACCAAGCATTTTTACTTTAGCTTGATAATCATTATTTGCCATAAATTCCAGTATAGAACTTCCAAATCCTCCATGTAAGCACCCGTCTTCAATCGTGATAATTTTATCAAACTTCTGGAAAATAGTATGCAATAATTTCTCATCTAATGGTTTTGCAAATCGCAAGTCATAATGTGCGATATCTAATCCTTCCTTTTCAAATTGTTCTTGTGCTTTAACTACAAAGTTTCCAGGGTTACCAAAAGATAAAACAGCAATTTCTTCTCCTTCCTTTACAACCCTTCCTGTTCCTATTTTAATTTCTTCAAAAGGTGTTTTCCAATTAATCATAGCTCCATTACCTCTTGGGTACCTTATAGAAAAGGGTCCTTGATTGGGTAACTGAGCGGTGAACATTAAGTTTCTTAACTCACTTTCATTCATAGGTGCAGAAACAATCATGTTCGGAATGCATCTGAAAAAAGCAATATCATACGCTCCATGATGTGTCGCTCCATCAGCACCAACTAATCCCCCTCTGTCTAAACAAAAAACAACATTTAATTTTTGTAAGGCAACATCATGAATGACTTGGTCGTAGGCTCTTTGCATAAATGATGAGTAGATATTACAAAAAGGCACTTTCCCTTGTGTAGCCATTCCTGCTGAGAAAGTAACTGCATGTTGTTCGGCTATTCCAACATCAAAAGTTCTTTCCGGCATCTCTGCCATCATTTTGTTTAAAGATGACCCTGATAGCATTGCTGGGCTAACACCTACAATTTGCTCATTTATTTTGGCAAGCTCTATTATTGTATCTCCAAATACATCTTGGTATTTTGGTGGTGTTATTTTCTTTTTTCCAACTATAAACTCTCCCGTTTCTTTATTAAAAATTCCTGGAGCGTGCCATTTTGTTGAGTCTCCTTTTTCAGCAGGTTTGTAGCCCTTGCCTTTTACTGTTAGGCAATGCAGAATTTTAGGTCCAGGAATATCTTTTAAGTCATTTAAAACGCTAACTAAGTGTTTTGGATCATGTCCGTCAATAGGACCAAAATATCTAAAATTTAAAGACTCAAAATAATTACTTTCTCCTAGTAAAGTTGATTTAACTACTTTCTCAACTTTTTTTGCTACCGCCTGCGCATTAGGTCCAAATTTACTGATTTTACCTAATATCTTCCAAATATTATTTTTAGCCTTATTATATGTTCTTGAAGTAGAAATATCGGTTAGATATTCTTTTAAGGCTCCAACTGCAGGATCTATAGACATGCAATTATCATTCAAAATAACTAGTAAATTCGATTTTTCAGCCCCAGCATGGTTCAAAGCCTCAAAAGCCATTCCAGCCGTCATTGATCCATCACCAATTACTGCAATATGTTGTTTATTTGTTTCGCCACTAACTTTAGATGCCATAGCCATTCCCAATGCTGCAGAAATTGAGGTTGAGGAGTGTCCCACCCCAAAAGTATCATAAACACTTTCACTTCTTTTAGGGAAACCACTTAGTCCTTTATATATTCTATTTGTGGGAAATTGTTCTTTTCTTCCAGTAAGAATTTTATGGCCATAAGCTTGATGTCCAACATCCCACACCAACTGGTCAGAAGGAGTGTTAAAAACATAATGCAAGGCAATAGTTAATTCAACAACACCCAAACTTGCACTAAAATGCCCTCCTTTTTCTGATACAATATCAATAATATATTGTCTTAGTTCACTGCAAATCTGTTCAAGCTGATTTTTGTTTAATTTTCGCAAATCATCTGGACTATTAATTTTGCTTAGCAGTGGGCCTTGTGGATATTTAGTATTTTTATTCATATGTATACCCGCAAAGATAAGGTATTTTAGATTTTTTATGACAATTAATTAATAAACAACTTGAATTAATTAATTATTAGGTCTTATCCAATTTTCGTTAACATAATATAGTTAATAATTGGAGCCGATGTAACATAATAGTTTGTGTATTTAATCTCAAATTTGTGAAATGAAATTTTTTTCAATTATTTTTATAATAGTGCCTTTTTTTGCTGTTGCAAATCAGGACAGTTTATTAAGTGTAGATAAAGTTGGTTCAAATAGTTTTAGTGAATTGTCTGATAAGTCAGCGATCAGTGAAGAAGATTCTATTCAATTATCACGTGAAGATATAATTTATTGGAGATTACAGCAGTTAGATAAAAACACTCCAATGGACTTGGTATATAATGATAAAGTCCAGGTTTTCATTGATAGTTATTTAGGAAGAAATAAAGCTTTAATTTCTAGAATGAAAGGTTTATCTCCGTATTATTTTCCAATGTTTGAGAGGGAATTAGATCTTTATGATTTACCGATTGAGTTCAAATATTTAGCTATTGTTGAGTCCGCTCTAAATCCTAAAGCTCGTTCTCATTCTGGTGCGTCTGGATTGTGGCAATTTATGTATTTAACAGGAAAACAGTATGGATTAGAGGTCACCTCTTATATGGACGAAAGGCAGGACCCCCTTAAAGCTACTAGGTCAGCTTGTGAATATTTCGTAAGCTTGTATGATACTTTTGGTGATTGGAACTTAGTTTTAGCAGCATATAATGGTGGCCCTGGTTATTTACAACGGAAAATTGCAAGTGTTGGTTCTTCTGATTTTTGGGAGTTATACCCTCATCTGCGAAAAGAGACAAGAAATTATGTGCCTACTTTTATTGCGGTTAATTATGCAATGCAGTATGCAGCTGAACATGATATTCCTTTTGTAAATCCTAAAATTAATTTTGAAGATATTGATACACTTATTCTTAAAAAGGAAGTTGAATTAAAGGTTTTAACAGAATTATTATGCGTTAATGAACAAACTATAAATTACTTAAACCCAGCTTATAAAAAATCAATTTTTCCTAAGGGTGCTGTATTAACTTTTCCAAGTAATGCTGTTCATGATTTTAAGCTTAATGAAACGACAAATTATACTTTTATTGATGCTGTTGTGAATAAGGAAATATTAATTGATGAAGAGCGTATTGTCTATAGAGTTGATAAAGGCGATTACTTAGGAAGAATTGCTAAAGCACATAACGTACATGTTTTTGAGATTAAAGAATGGAATAAGTTAAAATCAACTAAATTAGACATAGGTGATAAATTAATTATTTATGTCAAAAATGGAAAGCTTTTAACGGATGAAAAAAAGATTTTAGGTAATAATGAATATACCATCCAAAAAGGCGATACGCTTTGGGATATTGCTCAAAAACATAATGGCTTAAGTGTTTGGAAAATTAAAGCTTTAAATAATATGGAAAATGATAATTTAAAGCCAGGAACTACAATTTTATTACCAACTTCATGATGAGATATTTAATTGTCGTTCTATTTTTTTTGAGTGCTTGTTCTGATGGAATAAAAACCTTGCCTAGTTCAACCGGAATTTTATCGGAAGTTATTTTTGTAGTTGAGGATCTGCTTTGGGAGGACCATGTTAAAGATGTTGCTTTTAGAACTTTTGGAGTTCCTATTCAGGGCTTAACCCAAGATGAATCTTCTTTTAGGGTAATACAAGTAAATCATAGTGAGTTTAAATCTATTTTAAAGACGCATAAGAACATTGTAATCATTGCCAAGAATGTAACCGCTAGTAATCAAAAGGATAAGTGGGCTAATGGCCAGCTAGTTGTACAATTGGAATTTAATGACGAGGATAATAAATTAAAAAAAGACTTATATAAAGTAAAGGCAATTTTTGAGTTTCGGGAAATTAGGATTTTACGAAACAGTATTTCAAAATCATCTCAAAAAATACAAGAAAAACATATTAAGGAACAATTTAATATTGAAACTTTAATACCTTCAGAATACACAATTATTAAAGATACAGTAGCTCTATTTTGGGCAACTTATAACCCTGAAAAACAAGAGGAAATTAAACACCTCTTTGTTTTTTCATTTGAACCAAAAGCGATTAATCTTCAACAAGAAGTATTGCAAATAACGGATAGTATTTTTACCAAATATCTACTTGGGGCTAAGCAAGGGCAACATGTGAAAATAGAAGATATGTTTTCTCCTATCTACTCTAAAAATATTTATAGAGGATTATGGAAATTAAATGGAGGTTTTATGGGAGGTCCTTTCCTTATTAAAACTTATTTCACTAATAATAAAGTAGTTGTAACAGTTGGCCTTATTTTTGCCCCAAATGATAGGAAAAGAAATCATATAAGGACCCTAGAGGCTATTTTATAATTAGTTTTTCTCTTTTTGAAAATCCTTTTTCATTTTTAATTTCTATAATGTAGCATCCTTTTGCGAAGTTAGAAGTATTGATTGTTTTGGCAGTGGTCTCAATAATTTTTTTACCTGTTATTGTAAATATAGTTACATTAATATTTTGTTGACTTGTAGTTATTGTTATTTTATTTTTAGCGGGGTTAGGATAAATTTTAAAATTTATCTTCTCGTTATTGGAAACATTTGTTGAAAGTGAGTTTAACGGACTTTTCCATACACCCCTTCCAAAAGTAGCTGCACTAATTGTTCCTTCATCATAATGAATTTCAAGTTCTTTAACAATAACATTAGGCAACCCTTCATTAAATGGTATCCACTCTGACATAGTGTTGTTTTTATAATACACACCAATATCTGTACCTATATACAAATCATCATTAGCGCCACCTTGGTGAACAATGCAATTCACAGGAAGACCAGGTAAATTACTGCCTGAAATATTTACCCAGCTACTACCTGCATCATTAGTTTCGTAAACCTTGTGGGAGCTATTAAATTCAGAGAAAGTAACCCATGCCCTATCTGAGTTGCTATTAGATACAGCAACATCAGTAATATTGTAATTTACTAGTCCTGGTTTAATATTAGTCCATGATAAACCAGCATCTTTTGTAACTTTAATTTTGCTGTATGATGCAGCGTATATATAGTTTTCATCTGAAGGGGCTAATGCTATTGACCTAATAGCCTGTCCTCCACTTACATTATATGAGATAGAATCCCAAATAGCACCTCCTGTTGTAGATCTATATACTTCATCATAACCAATAACAATTATATTACTGTTACTACTATGCATTTCATAAGGAGTATTCCATCCTCCTTCATAGGTTACTGGCTTTATATTATTCCAGCTATTTCCACCGTTATAAGATTTCCTTAAACCACCATATTGGTATTCTGCATAAATAATATTATCGTCATAATGATCAATTTTACATTCCATTCCATCACCTCCCATTATTGCGTCCCAAGTACTGTTTGTAAGCATTTCTGTTCCATTATCTTGTGCTCCTGCAACTAGTCTATTGGGGTTAGATTGTGATAATCCTAAGTTATAAAATTGAGATATCTCTAATCCATCAGAAATATCTACCCATTTATTTAAGTTTTCCATGTATTTATAAAAACCGCCATCATTGCCTGCATATGCTACATGAGTATGAGGGTTAAACTCAAACGCATGTTGATCCACATGCATATATGAATATAGCTGTTGATTATTACCGCTATTAGCGTCTATATCCCAGTTGACCCCTCCATTATCAGAGCGCCAAATATTAATACCACCAACATATACAAGATTTTCGTTATTTGTTGCAACCCCTAAGCTTAAATCATACCATGATTGCCCTCCAACTCCAGAACCATCAGTTTCTCTTCCTAAAATATTAGGGGTACTAGATTGAATTATCCAGTTATCTCCTGAATCAGAAGACTTATAGAGCCCATGGAAACTATAATCAGATCCAGAAAAAAGGGCATAAATAACTTCTGGATTATCTGGAGTAACTCCAATTAAAGGGCGATACCTGTTACCTATTATTCCATTATTAATTACAATCCAGTTCCCCCCACCATCAGTTGATCGGTATATGTTACTTCCACCGCTTGATTGTTTTGCGGCATATATTACATTAGAATTATTTGGTTTAAATTCAATATCACGCCATCTTCCAATTGCCCCAACAGTGAGCCAATTTAGGCCTGCATCAGCACTAATTAGTATATTGGAATTAGTGACAGCATATAGGCTGTCAGTATAATTAGGATTGATAATTACTTTATTCACTGTTTTTTCTTGATCAATATTATAGCTTAGTCCGGTAGTATTCCAAGTTCCCCCTCCGTCATTTGATTTTAAAATACCAATGCTATAAGTGTCTGTCGCGTAGGCATCACCAGTAACTATATACATAATTTGACTATCTTCAGGGTCAATAGCAATGTGTGACACTCCAATAACAGGCAATCCATCTGTGTTAGTTGTCCAATTGCTGCCACCGTCAACTGATTTCCATAATCCACCTGCTGGGGACCCTATCCATATTACAAGTGAATCAACTGGATCAAAAGCAATACAATTAACCCTGCCATTACCTCTGTTTTTGCCATTAGAAAGTATTATAGGTGTATTGATAGGTCCTTTTGATACCCAATTAGATTGGTTACTTATTTTTGAATATGAGTTATTTTCTTTTAGCTTTTCCCATTCCTTAAATAAAGCATCTGCTTTAAAACTTCCTCCTACAGAACTTCTTTCTAAAATGAAATCCATTTCTCTAGCATATGGTTTAAAGCCATTCCCTTTAGTGTAGGGATGTTTATTTCTATATTGTTCAAAAGCAATGCTTTTTTCCTGTATTGTTGGATTTTGATTTGACTTTAATAATTCATCTTCCCATATTTGAGAAAAGCTAAAAATGTTAAAAAAACAAAAAAGAATTGTTATATATAATTTATTCATAATCATAGATTAAAATTTAGCTTGTAAAGATATAGAAAAATTTCTCCCACTTGAGCTAATTCCTGAGCCAAAAGTCTTGTAATGGATATCTGTAATATTATAGATTCCAGTTATAAAAGTTAAGTTTTTGTCAATGGTTATTTTGTATTTAAAGTTAAGGGTACACCATGATGGATTTCCAATTTGTGTCGCTTCTTCTAGATTGTCAATTCCTGATATATCATAATCTTCAGCTTTTTTAATTCCATTATAGTGTACACTAAAGCTTATAAGTTGCTTTTTTATACTGTAATTTATTTCACTAATAATATTTTCTGGTGGGATATGAGCTAAAGGTAGTTTATCGCTGGTCTCTCCTCTTAAAATATTTATTGAACTATTATGACTGAGTCTTTTTGTCAGATTTATGTGATAAGCAAAATTAAGACCACTGATAGTAGCCTTTCCTATATTTTGATTCATCATTACCTTCATCATTTCGCCATCATAAATGATAGAGTCATTTCCATTTAACTTAGCATATCTTTTTTCAATAGCATCAATAATTTGGGTTTGAAATACTTGTAATTGAAAAGTGATAAGTTTGTTAAAATTGGCTACAATTCCTGTTTCAAAGTTAATTGATTTTTCAGGTGATAATTGATTGTTTGGTAACACAACTGAAATGTCATCCTTTGAAAAAATCTTTCCAATATCATCTGTATTTGGATTTCTAAATCCATTTGAAATTGATGCATTGAAAGTAATTTTTTTACTGGCTTTATAATGCATTTGAACTGAATTAGAAAAAGATTTATTTTCTACAAGAATTTCATCAAATGGTAATTGTATTGTTGTTGTATCTTGGAATTTAGATGATAATGAATTGACATTATATCTTGTTCCTAAAAGTATACCTATATTTTTTAGGCCTTGATAATTTAGTTGTAGATATATAGCATTATTCAACACATTTGTCCCTCCGTCAGGATATCTACTAGTGTTATAGTAAATATTGTTATTAGATGATAGGTTCGCAGTAGATTCTAATTTTTGAAATCTAGAGTCAAATCCATAGTTTATTTTCAACTTATTGACTTGTTTTAACACATCAGCTTTTAAATCAAAAATCTGAAGCGACTCAGTTCTGTTATTTAATAAATTGGCTCCTTGTTTTTGCTTGTGTCTGGATTCTTTAACATCCTGAAAGGAAGCCGTAAATACTGCTTCATTAGAAAATACAGTGTGCTTATAGTTTTTTAGTCTTACGCTTTGAAGTATCCTTTTTTGAGGGCCATAGTACCAATAGCGATATTTATTATCTCCATCTTTTAGGTCATTTAATTTATCAAATCGGTTAATATTTGATGATGTAGAAAACTGAGA
>CATIQX010000068.1 GCA_949531795.1 Cryomorphaceae bacterium
ATGTCATCACCTCTTTTTCGCAATGGAGGTAATTGTATGCTAATGGTGTTAAGCCTGTAATATAAATCTTCTCTGAATTTCCCTTGCTTAACTGCTTCAGATATATTTACATTAGTTGCCGCAATAATTCTGACATCAGTTTGATGAGCTTTGGAAGATCCAACTTTAATAATTTCTCCATTCTCCAGAACTCTTAATAATCTTGCTTGTGATGCCATAGGTAGCTCTCCCACCTCATCTAAGAATATAGTCCCCCCGTTTGCAGCTTCAAAATATCCTTTACGACTATCGTGTGCTCCTGTAAAAGAACCTTTTTCATGTCCAAATAATTCACTATCAATTGTACCTTCAGGAATAGCTCCACAATTCACAGCAATATATGGGGCATGCTTTCTTTTACTATTCTGATGAATGATTTTTGGAATATTTTCTTTTCCAGTACCGCTCTCTCCTACCACCAAAACTGAAATATCAGTAGGAGCAACTTGCAATGCTATATCAATTGCTCTTGCCAGTTTTGAGCAGTTCCCAATAATCCCAAATCTTTGTTTTGCTTGTTGATTATTCATATTTAAATAACTTTACCTTTTAGAGTTGCTGATGTACAGTCTTCAATTTTAACCATTACATAATCCCCTGGTTTGTGATTTCCTTTTTCAAATATTACTGATGAATTATGAGTTGTTCTTCCGTAAAAATGTTGTTTTGATTTTTTTGAATCTCCCTCTATTAAAACCTCAAAAGTTTTTCCTAATTTCTTTTGCATATGAAATAATGAATGTGTTTGTTGATTTTGAATTATTTCAGCTAATCTTTTTTGCTTTAATTCTTGAGGGATATTGTCTTCCATTCTAGAAGCAGGAGTATTTGGCCTAACAGAATATTTATACATATATCCAAAATCATAGCATACATAATCCATTAAAGAGAGTGTTTCCTTATGATCTTCCTCTGTTTCTGAACAGAAACCAATTATCATATCCATTGATATTGCACAATCAGGTATCCTCTGCTTAATCTCATCTATTAATTTAAAATATTTTTCTCTATTATAACCTCTATTCATTAGTTTTAATATACGTGAACTTCCAGATTGAACAGGAAGATGTATGTGGTCACAAATATTTGTATGTTTTGACATAGTATCAATGACTTCTACTCCCATATCTTGTGGGTTAGAAGTAGAAAAACGAATTCTTAATCTTGGATTTACTTGTGCTACTTTATTAAGCAAATTTGCGAAATTCAAGCTATTTTCTTTTTCTTTTTTACTTGCTTTCTTGAAATCTTTTTTAGCACCACCTCCAAACCATAAATAAGAATCAACATTTTGTCCTAATAGGGTTATTTCTCTGTAGCCATTATTGAATAAATCTTGACACTCTTTTATTATGCTTTTTGGGTCCCTACTTCTTTCTCTTCCTCTAGTGTAAGGAACCACACAAAAGGTACACATATTATCACAACCTCTAGTTATAGATACAAATGCAGTAACGCCATTCCCCCCTAGCCTTACAGGGCTAATATCAGCATATGTTTCTTCTAAAGATAAAAATACATTTATGGCTTTTTTTCCGTTTTCTACTTTAGCAATGAGGTTAGGTAAATCTCTATAAGAATCAGGGCCAACCACTATATCTACTAATTTTTCTTCTTCTAAGAATTGTTCTTTCAAGCGTTCTGCCATACAACCTAAAACCCCGACTAACATTCCTGGGTTTTTATCTCTTTTTATGGAATTATAGAATTCTAATCTTTTACGAACAGTGAGTTCAGCTTTTTCTCTAATTGAACAGGTATTTACAAATACTAAATCAGCTTCTATTATTTCCTTTGTTGTTGTAAATCCTTCATTAGCAAGTATAGAGGCTACAATTTCGCTATCTGAAAAATTCATTTGACAACCGTAGCTTTCAATATACATTTTACGACTATTTTTTTTACTTCCAGATAGCTGCAACACTTGCCCCTGTTTTTGTTCATTTACCTTTTTTTCTAACAACTTTTCTATGTTCATTTTTGTGTTTTGAGATGCAAAAATAGTAAAAAACTGACAATGTGGCAGTGCTTTATTTTACTTATATTATAAATAATATAATGGAAACTGCCAAGTTTTTTCGATTTGTTTTATTCAAAAAAAGTTTCTTTAATTTGCATATAATATATAAAAACAATTTATGGCTAAAAATTTAGTGATTGTAGAATCACCTGCAAAGAAAAAGATTATACAAGGTTTTTTGGGTAAAGACTTTGTTGTTGAGTCAAGTATTGGTCACATAAGGGACTTGCCTAAAAAGGGAGGGATGGCTATTGATATTGAAAATGGTTTTCAGCCCAATTATGTGATATCAGAGGATAAAACTAAAGTAGTTAGTCATCTTAAGAGTGTAGCTAAGAAAGCGGAGACAGTTTGGCTTGCTACGGATGAGGACCGTGAAGGAGAGGCAATTGCTTGGCACTTAACTGAGGCGTTAAATTTAGATGCTTCTTCTACTAAAAGAATTGTTTTTCATGAGATTACAAAGAAAGCAATCACTAAGGCAGTTGAAAATCCTAGAGTTTTAGATGTTAATTTAGTCAATGCTCAGCAAGCTAGACGTGTATTAGATAGGTTAGTAGGATTTGAACTTTCTCCTGTGCTTTGGAGAAAGGTAAAACAGGGTTTATCTGCAGGTAGGGTGCAATCAGTAGCTGTGCGTTTAATTGTTGAACGTGAAAGCGAGATCACTAATTTTACTCCTGTTTCATCTTACAAAGTAGTTGCTTTTTTTGTAAATAATGATGGTAAAATAGTTAGATCGGAATTACCACAGAGATTTAAGGTTAATGAAGATGCATATGCATTTATGGAAAAATGTAAGGATGCTACTTTTTCAGTAGAATCTTTAGAGCAAAAACCTGCAAAAAAGTCGCCTACTGCACCATTTACTACTTCTACTTTACAACAAGAGGCTTCGAGGAAATTAGGGTTTTCTGTAAATCAAACTATGATGGTTGCTCAAAAATTATATGAAGCAGGAAAAATAACTTACATGAGAACAGACAGTGTTAATTTATCTCAGGATGCTTTAGCTGCAGCCGAATTAGAAATCACTAATCTTTATGGTGAGGATTTTGCTCAAAGAAGAGTTTACACTAGTAAAGCAAAGGGAGCGCAAGAAGCTCATGAGGCAATCCGTCCTTCTTACATGAATAGTAAAACAGTAGATGGTGATAGTTCGCATCAAAGGTTGTATGATTTGATTTGGAAAAGAACAATATCTTCTCAAATGGCAGATGCTCAGTTTGACAGAACCACAGTAAAAATTAGTATTTCAAATACAGCAGAGCAGTTTGTTGCAAAAGGAGAGGTAATGACTTTTGAAGGTTTTATGAAGGTTTATTTGGAAGGAAAAGATGATGAAAACGAGGAGCAGAAAGGAATGTTACCTAAACTTGAAGTAGGTGAAGCTTTAGGTTTATCTGAAGCAATTGCTTCCCAGCAATTCTCTCGTCCACCAGCAAGATATGCAGAGGCAAGTTTAGTAAAAAAGATGGAGGAGTTAGGTATTGGAAGGCCTTCAACCTATGCTGCTACAATTACCACTATTCAGAAAAGAGGGTATATTGAAAAAGAAAATAGAGATGGATTCGAGCGAGTATCTCAAATAATAGAATTAAAAAATGGTATTCTTGCGAAATCTGAAAACACTTCGATTACTGGTGCTGAGAATAAAAAATTATTTCCAACTGATGTTGGAATTGTAGTTACTGATTTTTTAGTTGAACATTTTTCGGATGTAATGGAGTACAGCTTTACTGCTTCAGTTGAGACTGAGTTTGATGAGATAGCTGAAGGTAAAAAAGTTTGGAATGAAATGATAGCTTCTTTTTATGGGGAATTTCATGCCAAAGTAGAAGATGTAATAGGTAATGTAGGAAAGGCTTCTGGTGAAAGAGAGCTAGGAAATGATCCTGTAAATGGTGAAAAAGTATTTGCGCGCATTGGTCCATTTGGTCCTATGGTGCAGATGGGTGAAAAGCAAGAGGATGAAAATGCTCCAAAACCTAAGTTTGCATCTTTGATCAAAGGACAAACAATACAGACAATAACTTTAGATCAAGCAATGGACTTATTTAAATTGCCAAGAACAGTTGGTGAATGGGATGGAAAAGAAATTGTAGCTTCTGTGGGTAGGTTTGGGCCGTACTTGCGATATGATGGTAAATTTACTTCTATTAAAAAAGATGATGATGAAGATCCTTTAACTATAGACTTGGAAAGATCAATAGAGTTGATTAAAATTAAAATTCAAGCTGATAACGATAGGTTAATTGCTAATTTTGAAGGAGATCCTTTAATTCAGGTGCTGAATGGAAGGTATGGTCCTTTTATTCAAGTTTCTCCTGCTAAAGGAAAAAAGATAAATGTTAAAATACCTAAGGGAACTGAACCTAAGGATTTAAAAAGAGAAGAATGTATTGCTCTTTGGGAAAATCAACCAGAGAAAAAATCGAGAGGTAAAAAGAAATAATGATTGAGTTAAACTCATACTTTAATCCATTAAGTCCTGAAGTATATGCTTCAAAGGATAGTTGGGGTGTTACGCAATTAGGCTCTTTAATCGATTTTCATACTGAGATTAGTTTTCCTAAAGTGAAATTTGCTGAGATTGCAATCTTTAATATCTCTGAATATGAAGGTTCAAAAAATAGATCAATTTCAGATGATTGTAAAATAAGAGCTTCTTTTTATCAGTTGCACCAGCACAAAATGCCTAGAGTAGTAGATTTAGGTGCAATGAAATTATTGTCAACTCGTAAAGAGTCATTTAAATTAATTCAGGATGTTTGCATCGCTTTATTGAATGATGGTATTATTCCTCTAATTATTGGTGGTGGACAAGATGTTAGTTATGCTGTTTATAAAGCTTACGCGTCTTTAGAAAAATATATTACCCTTACCTCTGTTGATAATAGTTTTGATATTGGTATGGAAAAAGATCATTTAGCTTCATATTCTCATTTAGGAAAGATGCTAAGTCATAAGCCAAGTCATCTTTTTCATTACGTTAATTTAGGATATCAATCTTACTTCGTCTCAAGTGAAGCTACCGAAATGCTACTAAGCATGAATTTTGACGTTGTTAGATTGGGTGATTTAAAGGCTAATTTTCAAGAAGTAGAGCCAATAATGAGAAATACTGATTTTTTAAGTTTTGATATTTCGGCAGTTCAATATGCTTATGCTAAAGCTAATATCTATAGTTCTCCTAATGGATTAAATGGAGAAGAAGCCTGTAAAATCATGCGTTATGCTGGAGTAAGTGACAAACTAACAGCGGTTGGTTTATTTGAGTATAATCAGCAATTAGATGAGAGCAATCAGACTGCTCAGCTAATGGCTCAAATGCTTTGGTATTTTATTGATGGATATAAGATGAGAAGGCAAGAATTGAATCCTAATTTAAAAAACTGTATAAAATATACAGTGGCTTTTGAAGACGGGAAAAATGAAATTGTATTTTACAAAAGCCAAACTAGTGGTAGGTGGTGGATGGGAGTGCCTTTTAGAAAGGAAGGAGAAAAACAGCTTCAAAATTACTTTGTTGCATGTTCTTACAGGGATTATGAGGTAGCTAACCAGGGTGAAGTACCTGAGCGATGGCTAAAAACTTACAATAAGTTTATTTAATTAAACACCTTGATAAATAGATTACTAGAGTCTAAATCTGATTTAATTTTATCTTAAATACTTAAGATAGTCAATAGTAATTGTTATGCTTAATTAAAATTTGTTTATTTTAGCGCAAAAATTTTCAATAGGAAAATGAATATGAAGAAAATATTTATACTAATCTTAGGTGTTGTTTCAGTAATTGCTGTTTCCGCACAGATAGATCCGCAGTTTAGTCAAAACATGTTTAATAAGTTGGCAAATAACCCTGGTTTTGCTGGTAGTAGAGGAGATATTTCTACTTCTGTTTTGCATAGATCTCAATGGATGGGTTTTGGTGAAGATGGAGGTTCAGCTGCCTCTACTCAAAATTTTAGTATTGATGCGGAATTACCATCGTTGTATGGAGGGGTTGGTTTAAATGTTGTTAAAGATAATGTTGCTGAATTTAGCAACTTAGGATTGCAGGCTTCTTATGCTTTCCGTACTGAATTAGGAGTTGGTCAAATTGGTATGGGAATGTCAGTTGGTATGTATCAAAGTGGTGTAAATGGTGGTGCATTAAGGCCAGCTGCAATTGGAGATCCTGCAATACCTACAGGTGATGTTAAAGGATCGAGTTTAGATATTGGTGCAGGTGTTTATTACAACACTCAGGATGTTTACATAGGAATTTCTTCTTCACACATGACAGAGCCGACTATAGAGTGGAGTGAGGGTAGTTCTATTAATACTTTAGATTTAACGAGACACTATTTCTTAATTGCTGGTTATTATCATGAGATTAATTCAATTCTTTCATTAAACCCATCAATATATCTAAAGTCAGACGGAGCAACTTCACAATTGGATATTAACACAAATTTAATATACAATAATAAGATGTGGGGTGGCGTTAGCTATAGGTTAGATGAAGGTCTAATTTTATTAGCGGGTATGAATGTGAATGAAGATTTAAGATTTGGATTAGGGTATGATGTTACAATAATGAATCCTATGTCAAATTCGATAGAATTTATGTTGGGTTATAACTTTAAGATTAAAACAAACAAAGCGGTTTCAAAATATAAAAATCCAAGATTCCTCTAAAAATAGATTTAACTCACGAGAGTGATAAATAAATATGAATATGAAAAAAATAATATTATTAAGTTCAATTGTAGCGCTATTAAGTTCTTGTGGTAGTTCAGGTAGTGGTGAGTTGATTGGTACGCAAAATAGACAAATATGGAATCCTACTGATCCTTACGGAATGGTCTTTATTCCACAGGGAAGTTTCAATATGGGTCCCTCTGATCAAGATGTCCCTTTTGCAAATGTGACTGCTTCAAAAACTGTTTCTGTAGGAGCATTTTATATGGATGAAACTGAAATTACAAATAATGAATATCGTCAGTTTGTAACTTGGGTTAGAGATTCTTTAGCACACATAATTTTAGGGGAAGCAGGAATTGAAGGTCATTTAATTGAGGAGGATAGGTTTGGTAATTTTTTAGATCCAGCAAAAATTAACTGGGAGACTAAAATTAGATGGAATGATCAAGAGGTTAGAGAAATACTTGAAGAAGAGATGTATTTGCCAGAACACGAGAGATTGAATGGTTCACGAGAGTTTGATACAAGAAAATATGTTTATAAATATCAAGTTTTAGATGTGCAGGCAGCTTCACGTAAATCAAAAAGAGAAGGTGATGCTACAGGAAAGAGAGATAGAAGTGAGTTTTTATCTGATGTTGAAGTTTCTATTTTCCCTGATACATTAACTTGGATTCACGATTATGCCTATTCTTTTAATGATCCTTTTACAAAGAATTATTTCTTTCACCCTGCTTTTGATGCCTATCCGGTAGTGGGAATTAATTGGAAACAAGCTGTAGCATTTACTAAATGGAGATCTCAAATGATGAATTCTTTTTTAAGAAAGATTAAACAGCCAGCATTACCAGAATTTAGGTTGCCTACTGAATCTGAATGGGAATATGCTTCTAGAGGAGGTTTAGACTTCTCGCCTTATCCTTGGGGTGGTCCTTATACTCGTAATATTAAAGGATGTTTTTTAGCTAACTTTAAACCATTAAGAGGTAATTATGTTGCTGATGGGGGTCTTAAAACTATGAAAACAGCTTCATATAACCCTAATGGTTTTGGGCTGTATGATATGGCTGGTAATGTTGCTGAATGGACGTCAAATGCTTATGATGAATCTGCTTTATCATATTCTCATGATATGAATATGGATTACCATTACAATGCAAGTGAAGATGATAATTCTGTACTCAAAAGAAAATCTATTAGAGGTGGTTCTTGGAAAGATATCGCTTATTTTATACAAACAAGCACAAGAACTTTCGAGTATCAAGATACTGCAAAAAGTTATATTGGGTTCAGATGTGCAGTTGATTTTCTTGGGAGAGATAAAAAAGATTTTGAATAGAATTTAAAAAAAATATTAAATAATTAAATAATTAAAAAATGGGTTTAGGGAATATTACAGAATCAATAGGGAATATTACAGAGGCAAAATGGTACAAAGCATTGATGCCAAAATTATACGGTTGGGGTGCAGCTCTAGTTATTATAGGTGCATTATTTAAAATTGAGCACCTTCCAGGAGCCTCTACTATGTTAATTCTTGGTTTAAGTACTGAGGCTATTATTTTCTTTTTCTCTGCTTTCGAAAAACCTCATGTGGAAACAGATTGGTCGTTAGTTTATCCAGAGCTTGCTCACATGGAAGATCCTAATACTGCAAAGCGCCCAGCTCAACAATTAGATGATGCTTTAGCGAAAGCCAAAATTGATAATGAGTTGATAGAAAGCTTAAATGAGGGCTTGAGATCATTTGGGGATTCCGCAAGACAATTGAATGAAACAGTTACTGCTGCTGCGGGTATTTCAGAATATAATTCACAAATTCAAGAAGGTGTAAAGAACATGAATGCTTTGAATTCCTTATATGAATTACAATTGCAAACTTCTAATCATCAGATGGAGGCGACAACTTTGTTTTTACAAAACTTACAGTCTTCAGTAGATGATTCTAAGAGATTCCAAGAGCAAGTAAGTAGTTTAGCTGATAATTTAGAGCAATTAAATAAAGTGTACGGAAATATGCTAACGGCAATGAATCCAAATAAATAATTATTATTAATTACTCAAAAAATATAAAATAATATGGCTGGAGGTAACATATCGCCTAGACAAAAGATGATTAACATGATGTATTTAGTGCTCACTGCTCTACTTGCATTAAATGTATCTAAGGAAGTATTGAATTCATTTTTTGAAGTTAATAAAGGTATTACTAGATCTACTATAAACTTTAACGCAAAAAATGGAGATACTTATTCTGCTTTTGATGCTGCTGCTGAGTTGAATCCTGTTAAAGCAGGTCCTTTTAGAGAGCAAGCTTATAGCGTTAAAGATGAGGCAGATAAGTTAGTGGCTTTTTTACAGGAAATGAAGTATAGTCTTGTTCTAACTGCTGATAAGAAAGTTTATTTAGGATCTGAAAGTGAAATTAAAGATGAAGAAGGTGATTTAATTGAGGAAAAATCAATTGATTTGGGTTGGGACTTATTAAGTGATAAGCAAAGGTTATTGAGTATTGGGGCTTTAGTAAATAAGGATGATAGACATGCTGCTGGTGATTTGTTTTATAGCTCTAAAAGACAAGATAATATTGCTACATCATTAAAAAATGATTTAAATGCTTATAAAATTTTGCTTCTCAATATTGCTGAAGGCAATGAATCTTTAATAACATCAATAAGTGAAACCTGTAATTATGATGATAAAAATGTAAAAGGTAAAAAACAGCTATGGGAAGAATATAATTTTTATGATATGCCATCTGTTGGAGCGTTAACCTTATTATCTAAAATGCAATCTGACGTAAGGAACACTGAGTCTGACATAATTAATATGTTAAGGGAAAATATTGATGCAGGATCATTGAAGTTTACCACTGCTGAAGGTATTCAAATTCCAAATACTAATTTTGTTTTAAAAGGAGACTCTTTTAGAGCGCAAATATTTATTGCAGCAAAGGATACTACTCAAGCACCTGTTATTTATGTCGGAGAATATGATTCACTAGGAGGAGGTAATTATGAGATGATTGGTGATGATTATGAAACTGTAAAAATAGTTAACGGTAAAGGTATTTTTGCTAGGAGAACTCTTTCTGAAGGGAATCAAAAGTGGGGAGGTTTAATTGCTATGAAAACAGACAGAGGAACTAAAATGTATCCTTTTTCAGGAGAGTACTTAGTTGCTGCAAAAACAGCTGTTGTTTCTCCTACAGCAATGAATGTTTTGTATATTGGTTTAGATTCTTATGGTGGAAATCCATTACAGGTTTCTGTTCCAGGATATAGTGCAGGTGAGATTTCTGCAGTTCTTTCTGGTGGGGGTAAAGTTAAGCCTACTAATAAAGTAAAAGGAAAGTGGGCGGCATATCCTACTAAAGTTGGTAAGGCTAAAGTTTCTCTTTTTGTAGATGTAAGTGGAAAAAGAACAAAGATGGGGGATATAGAATTTAGAATTATGAGAACTCCTCCTCCTTCTCCCTTTATTGCTGGAATGAAGAACGGAAGGATTGATAGATCTGTCTTACTAGCTTCTGGCGGTGTTCTTGCTAGTTTAGAAAATTTTGTATTTGACGGCCTAAAGTACTACGTTACATCATTTAAGCTTTCCGGAATGTACCAAGGAGAGGTTGCTGATGATATCAACAATAAAGGAATGGATTTTACAAAAAAAATGAGAGGAATTATTAGTAACTCCAAATCCTCAAGTGAAATTCAAATTACAAAGATAAAGGCAAAATTAATTGGTTCTAGCGAACCACCAATAAATATTAATGATTTGGTTATCGAAATTAAATAAATAGAAATTATGAGAAAATATACTTTAACACTATTAATAATTGTTTTTTGTGCTGTATCTTCAAATGCACAAGTCTTAACTCCAGAAGATAATTCTGTTTACAAAAAAGTGAAGCATCAGAAGAAGACCATTAAACAATATACCCCTTTAAGAGAAGCTGATGTCATGTGGTCACGAAAAATATGGAGAGAAATTGATTTGCGTCAGAAAATTAATCATCCTTTCTATTATCCAGAAAATAATGGGTCAGTAGAATCAGCAACAACAAGTGATAGAAAAAGTCTAATTGATGTGATATATGCTGCAATTAATGAAGGAAGCATTACAGCTTATGGAAATGCTGTTTATGATGATGAGTTTAGACAAGAAATGTCTCAAGATGAAATTAAAAGAATAGGAGGAGCAAGACAAGAGGTGACGCAAACAATTGATTCAAAGCTCATATTACAAGGTGTTGATATTGAATTTGCAAGAAAAGATACTTTTATAAATATTCCTTTTAACAGGAATACTGTAAAAAAATGGAGATTGAAAGAAGAGTGGTTTTTCGATAAACAGAGATCGGTTATGGATGTTAGAATTATTGGACTAGCTCCTTTGCAAGAAAGTACAGATGAAATTACTGGACGACTTACTGGGGCTTTTTCTCCATTATTTTGGGTATATTTTCCAGAAGCTAGAAAGGTTTTAATTAATGCGGAAGTTTTTAATCTAGTTAAAAATAATGCTGAAAGAAGAACTTATGATGATATTTTTTGGAAAAGAATGTTCGGAAGCACTATTACAAAGGAATCAAGTGTTATGGATAGAAAGGTAAACGAATATATGGTTGGGCTTGATGCTTTATTAGAAGCAGAAAGAATTAAAACAGAAATTTTTAATATTGAACATGATTTATGGGAATATTAATATTACTATATAACTTATAATTAAAAGCCCCATCGGGGCTTTTTTAATTTGTAAAAAGATTGCAGAATTTCAATTGTTGGATTAGCGTATATGGTTCTTATTTTGATATTTTAGCTTTTATATGAGAAATTTATCAGCTATAGTGCAGTTAAATTTTTGTAATATTTAATTGAAAACTTGTACCTTTGGTTATTAAAGGAATCTATAATAGTTCCAATTGTAAACTTTAAATAAATATAAAATGACAGAAGAATTAAATTTAAGTGAGATGTTTTCAAATTTTGTGAAATTTATTTCGCGAAATATTAGTTTATTGCTGATCTTCATGTTGATTGGTTTAATTAGTGTGATGGGTTATCAAAAGTTGAAACCTCCTTTTTATGAGACAAAAGCAATTTGTATGTCTGGTATTTCAGAGTATGAAAGGCAAGATCAAGTAGAAGATTTAAGTCAAAGAACAGCTATTGATTTAATTAATCATTTGCAAATTAATATTGATAATAAGGATTATTCATCATTAGCTTTTTCCTTAGGTTTAGATTTAGAGGTTGCTTCAACTATTAAAAAAATTGTTGCAGAACAATTATATCAACAAGATATGAATGAGAAGTATTATGCACTTAATAAATTTGAAATTTCTTTAACAACGTATGATAACAATGAAAATAAAAACATTGAATCTGGTTTAATATATTATTTTGAAAATAACCCATACATTTCTAGCTATTATAAATCATATATGCTTTCTAGTGGATCATTAATTAGTGACATTAATGATGAAATAGGGGTTCTAAATCAAATAAGAGTTGAGACTAATATGAATAGTTTTGCTCTTGGATCTCAAAATACTATCAGTGGAGAAAATAGAAAGTTAAGTAATGAGATTATTACATTATCGCACATGAGGGAAGAAATCAAAACAAATTCAGAATTACTTAAACCCTTATCTTTTGTACAGAATTTTGCTAACGTTAATCAGAAGGAGAATGACGTTTTAGTTTTAGGTATTTTAGGTATAGTTTTAAGTTTTATTTTTGGCTTATTTGTAGCATTAGTTAAAGAAGTGAAAACTAATTAATATGAAATTTTGTATTATAGGTTTAGGATATGTAGGCTTAGTTGCTACTGCTTATTTTGCAGAAATGGTCCATATTGTATTTTGTGTTGATATTTATCAACTTAAAGTGAATGAAAATTTATTTACTGATGCAGTAAATCAATTTAATTTTGATTTTATTGAAAACAAGGATTTTAAATATTTGCAAATGAGAGTTAAAGAATAGATCAAATGTCTATTAAAAGCATACTTTTATTAAAAACTACTTCCGACTTTATTTATATGTTTTCTTCTAATCTATTAAAGAAGGCTTTTGGTTTTTTAAGAGAAGTCATATTAGCATTCTTCTTCGGTTCAGATATTATGTATGCGAATTATTTGCTTCTTAAAACTATTACTGATTTTTTCTCACAATTTACTCTTGGTAATGCTTTGCAAGCTAATATTATGCCAAAATTCACAAAATTGTATGCAAGTCATTCTTCACTAGATATTTCTAATGTATATGATTTTTCAAAATATTTTTCTTTTAAATTATTTCTATTTAGTCAATTTATTCAGCTACCCTTAATCTTGTATATTCAACCTGATAGAATAGTTATATATATTGTGTTATCATGTTTATTAGGTATCGTTATGAGTGTAAATTTCTTTAATTCTATTTTCCTTACTATTATTCAGGCTAAGGGAGATTTTAAAAAACATTCTGTAGCTACAACCCTAAATATTTCTTTATCTACTCTTTTGTTGTATCCTCTTACACTATTATTTGGTATAGTAGGTGTTGTTATTAGTAGATTAAGTGGAGCAATTACTTTAGCTTTAGTTTACATTAAACCATTAATTGCAGATAAAGGTGGTGTTAAGGTAAATTTATCTTTGAAAGATTTAAATTTTTCAATATTGATATTAGGTAATTTTGCAAATATTATAATGTTCTCTGGTAGATTTGTTTCTGGAGCAGATGGGAGTAATAATATTGCATTCTATACTTATGCAATAATATTTTTGAATATTTTTTTAACTGCTGTCATAATGAATGTTAATACATTAGTTTTAAAAATAATTACTGTTAAAAGAGATTATAAAATAATTTTAATCTCAACATTACTTACTACAGTAATAGGTGGATTCTTCATCTTCTTTATTTCTTTATTTAGTTTTGAAATTGTTTCTTTTGTTTTCGAAAGAGGTGCTTTTTCATCAAGTGATACATTATTAACATCTAGTTATATAAATGATATATGTTGGAGTTTTATATTTATGTTTATTGCTTCTGCATTGTTTCAGCCTTATTTTACTTTACCTCAATCATATCTTAATAAAGAAAGTAAATATTTAGCTAGACCATTTATTTTTTCTGTTTTCTTTTTGTTTATTTATTTCTATCTAAATAGTCATGGTGTAAGGTTTAACTCTTTAGTAATGATTTATACATTATCTTTTATTTCTTTTATTCTGTCAGTTATTGCTTTTGTAAAATACTATAGATATGAAATATAAAAATATTTTTTCTTGGCTTTACTTATTATTAGCATGTGCAATGTTGGCTATAGGAAGATTATACGATGAAAGACTTGATTTTTTTGGAATAAATTTATCGCTCATTTTAAGTATCTCTTTTTTGCTGCTCTCTATTCCTCTACTTTTTTCAATAAAAAAGATTAAAATTTATTCTACTAAACGTTTTCTTTATTCTTTTTTGTTAATAGTAATAATCTTAACACCAATTTTATTTCTATACTTTGATTACGAGCATTTAGGCTTATTAAAATATATTAATTTTATTTTTATTGTTGTTCCTTTAGTTATTATTGTTGTTGAAACTTTCAAATATCATGATGTGAGAATTTTTTTTAAAATTCTTTTAGGCTTTATTTTTATGCTTTCCCTCATTGGTTTATTTGCAGGTGATGTCACTATTACTGGTAGAATAAGTGCTCTTGGAGGTGGGCCAATTGTATTTGCCAGATGGATGAATGTTGGTTTGATCATTTTATTTTTTATAAATCAAGGTAAGATTAATAAGACAAGTTTATTGCTAATGCTATTTTTCTTATTTCTATCATTAGCAGCAGGAAGCAGAGGTCCTATTTATTCTTTATTTATCACCTTTTTAGCTTATTTTATTTTTAACTTTCAGAATATATTTGTTCGAGTTTTTTTGTATTTATCTGTTATTTTTTCTGTTGCTATTTTTTCAGGTATAAGTTCATCTCAGATTGATTTTGGTAAAATTGAAAGGTTAGTTACTAAAGATAGCAGATCACAAAATGCACGTGCTTTATTTGCACTTCGCTCTTTAGATTTAGTGACACATTATCCTCTTGGTGTTGGATTAGGTAATTGGCAGATTTATATAAATAAAGTTAAACCTACTCATTTATTAAAACATGACTATCCACATAATTTAATTTTAGAGATTTTTACTGAATTAGGTATTTTTTCAGGAATACTCTTTTTATTTTTACTTTTCTATATTTTATTTTATAACTATAAAAAAATGTATTTATATAAGGATTATGAATATTCTTTTTACCCTTTGTTATTTTATTTGCAATTATATTTAGTTATTAATTCATTTTTTAGTGGAAGTTTAAATGATTCTAGATTGCTTTTTGTAATTATGGCGATGAGTTTAATTGAATTGCCTTTAATATTAAATAAAAACAAAAATGATTAGTCAGTGGAGAAAATATCAAGGAGTATTAGTTTCTGCAAAAGCACCTCATCATGAAGTTATTACTCAAAATATAAGTTCTGAGTTAAAAAAAAGCAATGCTTTTCTTGCACGCTGGATAACTAATTTTGATTGTAATAAAAAATTAGATTTTTGGTATTTGATTCTGGATAAAAAGATGAATCTTAGTGACTATAGCTCTAACACTAGAAATCAAATTTCTAATGGTTTGAAGAATTTTAAAATTAGAAAAATTAGTGTTGATGAAATGTTAGATAATTCATATGTTATTTATAAAGCAGCATCTTTACTTTATAACTCTAAAAATAAAATTAAAAGTTTGAAGCAATTTAATGCTGATTTACTTCCTTCTTTTGACTATTGGGGAGTCTATAATAATAATTCTTTAATTGGCTTCGCTCAAAATAGAGTCTTTGATGATTGTTGTGATTATTCTACAATCAAGATTTCACCAATTTATGCTAAGAAATATCCGTTTTATGCGTTATTTTATACTATGAATAATTATTATTTAATTGATAAAGAATTAAAATATGTTACAGATGGAACAAGAAGTATTTCTCACCAAACAAATATTCAGAATTTCTTAATGCATAAATTTAAATTTCGTAAAGCATATTGCTATTTACATGTTAGATATCAACCTCTTTTTGGTTTACTAGTAAGTTGTCTATTTCCTTTCCGAAAACTCTTGTCAATTTTTAATTTTTCTTTTTTTAGAAACATAAATTCAATTTTGTTGCAAGAGAAAATTCGAAAAAATTGTAAAAATGAATTATTATGTTAGTAATCTGTAATGGTACTTTTAAATCTGGTTCTTCATGGATGCATGCAATTTTGTTAGAAATATTTAGAATTAAAGATATTAAAATTGATGTTATTCCCATTAGTTATAATCCAGACTTGAAATCTCCAACTAGAATTTTAGAAAATAAGTTACCTAATTTTTTAAATAATGAAGATTTTAAAAAGTTTAATTATATTACTAAAGCTCACTATTTTAGTAATAAAGTAATGATTGAGAAATACTCAACTGATGTTAGATTTATATTTATTACTAGAGATATCAAAGATGCAATAGTATCTCATTTTCATCATTTCAATAATTATAGGTTTAAACAATTAGGATTTAATAGCTATTTTAAATTTATTGGTGTATTTAAAGCTTATGAAATAAGCTTGTGCAATTCTAGGTACAAGGAAAATTTTGATTCAAGTTTATTTTTTTCTTTTGAGATGTTAAAATCTGATTTCATTGATTCAGTAAAGCAATTATGTTTGATTCTAGGTGTTTCTGAAATTTCAAGATCTGAAATTTTGGAAATTAAAAAAAATACTTCATTAAGTAAAATGAAGACCGTAGCATTAGATGGAGGTAACAAGTATTATCCCGAATTGGGTGATGAGAGTCATAAATTATTTAGAAAAGGAAATATTGGTGATTGGAAGCAGTATTTTATGGAAGGCGACTTACAATTAATAAATAGAGTTATTCAGTTAGACCCACCATTGTATGTTGTAATCGGATATTTTTTTATGTTTACGTTAAGAAGAAAATTAGGTTTATAATGAATAATCTAGTATCTGTAATAACTCCTTCTTATAATTCTTCAAAATTTATTGATGAGTGTGTCAATTCAGTTATTTCTCAATCCTATACTAATTGGGAGCTATTAATCGTTGATGATTGTTCAGATGATTGTTCTAAAGAATTGCTTCTCGATCTCGAGAGAAGGGATGAGCGAATTCAGGTAATATTCTTGGATAATAATATTGGAGCTGCAAATGCTAGAAACGTTGCGATTTTAAAGGCTAAAGGAAAGTATATAGCATTTTTGGACTCTGATGATTCTTGGGATTCTCAAAAATTATATAAACAAATTTCTTTTATGATTAAAAATGAAATCGCATTTTCATATACATCATACCAGTCTATTTCAGAAAATGGATTAGATATTATACGTGTTATCAACGCTCCTTATAAGATGTCTTACAATAATTATCTTAAAAATACCATTATTGGGTGTTTGACGGTTGTTATTGATAAAGAAATGGTTGGTGATTTTGAAATGCCAAGTATTAGATCATCTCATGATATGGCTTTATGGTTGTTAATAATGAAAAGAGGGTTTGATGCATATGGTTTAAATGAAAATTTGGCAAACTATCGGATTGTTTCAACTTCTAATTCATCTAGTAAACTGGATGCAGCAAATGATGTTTGGAGAGTATATCGTCAATTTGAAAGGCTATCTTTTTTTTATAGTACTTGGTGTTTTTTAAATTATGCTTTTAATGCAGTTATAAGACGAATATGATGAAAAGACTATTTGATTTTATTACATCATTAATTGGGCTAATACTTTTTTCTCCTATTTTTATTATCTTATCTCTTTTAGTTAAGATATATTCTGAAGGTTCAATTTTTTTTATTCAAGAAAGAATAGGTAGAAATGGTAAGATATTTAGAATGATAAAATTTAGATCTATGACTGTAGTTCAAATTTCAAATAGTACTATTTCTGTTAAAGGTGATGTGAGAATTACAAAAATTGGTGTTTTTTTACGAAAGTATAAATTAGATGAACTTCCCGAGTTATGGAACGTATTAAAAGGTGATATGAGTTTTGTTGGCCCTAGGCCTGATGTTTGTGGTTATGCAGATAATTTAAAAGGTTTGGATAGAAAAATACTTGAGTTACGCCCAGGTATTACTGGAGTTGCTAGCTTAAAATATTATAATGAAGAGGATATTTTAGCATTACAGGATAATCCACTTAAATTTAATGACGAAGTAATTTATCCTGATAAAGTAAGATTAAATCTTGATTATTACTACAATAATAACCTTTGGATTGACATTAAAATTATATTTGCCACTATATTTAAAGTGCGTTATTGATTTGACTAATAAGAAAAAAATATGGCTGTCCTCTCCTAACATGGGTGGTAATGAGCTGAAGCATGTAAGTAATGCTTTTGAAACAAATTGGATTGCTCCTGTTGGGCCTCATATTTCTAATTTTGAGATGGAACTATCGCATCGTTCTAATGGTTTTGAGGTGGTTGCGCTTAGTAGTGGTACTGCTTCCTTGCATTTAGCATTAATTTTATTAGGGGTAAAGAAAGGAGATAACGTATTGTGTTCCTCATTTACTTTTTCAGCATCAGCAAACCCAATTTCATATTTAGGAGCTAATCCTGTCTTTATTGATAGTGATATTGATAGTTGGAATATGTGTCCATTATTACTGGAAAAAGCAATTGAGGGTTGTATTTTGGATAATGAAAAGCCAAAGGCAATTATGTTAGTCCATCTTTATGGAATGCCTGCTAAAATGGATGAAATAATGCAAATTGCTAAGAAATATGATATTGCTGTCATTGAGGATGCTGCTGAAGCTCTTGGGTCAACTTTTAAAGATAAAGCTATAGGAACCTTTGGAACCTTTGGCGTTTATTCATTTAATGGTAATAAAATCATCACAACTTCAGTTGGTGGAGCTTTGATTTGTGAAGATGCTATTATAATTGAAAAGGCAAAATTTTTAGCTACCCAAGCAAGAGAAGACAAACCTCATTATGAGCATTCTGAAATAGGATATAATTATAGAATGAGTAATGTTTGCGCAGCAATAGGTCTTGGGCAATTAGAAGTTTTAGAAGAAAGAATACTCCAAAAGAGAGCAATTAAATCATTTTATAAAGAGCAATTATCTTGTATTAAAGAAATTAGTTTTTTAGATGAAAGAGAGGGTAGTTATTCTAATTTTTGGTTAACTACTATTCTTTTATCTGAAAATTCAACAATAGATAGAGAACAGTTACGTTTACATTTGGAAAAAGATAATATTGAAAGTAGACCACTTTGGAAACCAATGCATTTACAGCCTGTTTTTAAAGAATGTAAATCTTATTTGAATGGTGTTTCGGAAGATTTATTTAATAGAGGATTGTGTTTACCATCAGATACTAATATGTCAATTGAAGATTTGAAAAGAGTTGTGAGTAAGATAATGGAATTATATGAAGCTTAGATTACAAAATCTAGAGAGGATTTACAAACAATTTATTATGATGTTTGTAGATGTTATTACTTTGCTATTTACATTATGGTTAGCCTTTATTTTAAGACTTGGTGATCCATGGCCGGTAGGTTATTTTTATGAATCATGGTGGATATTTTTACTCATTCCCATTATCATGATTCCATTATTTGTTAGGCTAGG
>CATIQX010000069.1 GCA_949531795.1 Cryomorphaceae bacterium
TGATTTGACCTATTAAATAGATTATCCTTTTCAAACTCATTATAACTTTCAATTAAGAATTTTTCTAATGATTTGTAATCACGCTCTTGAAGTAATAAACGACTATACATCTTAAATAACCTCATTTTAAATCTAGCACTATTAACCAACTTCTTATCTTTGACAATCTTTATGTATTTCGATTTAACTATTTTAAATAAGCTAAGATCAGCTTTCCCAAAATTTTGTTTTATCTTTATATCATACATTACTTTAGCTAACAACATATCAACGTCGTCAATTTCTGATAAAATTAAAATATTCTCTTTTTTGAGTGCAATATACTTATCAACATCAATAGAGATTAATTCATGAGACAACTGGATTGTTTCTGTATAGACAATAGATAAAATTTCATATAACTCAGAATCTATTGCTTCTTTCTCAGCATACTTTAAGTAATGAAAAGCTAACTCTAATTCACCTTTATTTTTATATACTCTAGAAAGCAATACATAACTAAATGATTTAGATTGGTTATCTTTCCAAATATGCTGCCATACCATTGAATTATTTAATTCATGATAAAGTCGGTTCTTAATTTGATGATAATTATTGGTATTAGTTTCTAGTTTTTTTAAAGCATCTTTTATCTTTAAAGCATCACCTTTCTTTTTCATAAAATCAAAAAGATCTACATCTTTTCGTTTTTTATTATCTGTTCTTTTTATAAATAACTTAAAAAATCTGATCTCCTGTTTGGATAGAGACTGTATTATACTATTTAGTACATTTTTCAAAATTAAAGTTTTATATACTTTTTACCATTTCTACTAAAATACATAGTACCATAAGGAAGATTGATGATATTATCAATTTTCCTGCCTAAAATATCATAAAACATACTGTTAGTATCATTAATATCTAATTCAATATCTTCAAAAATAGAAGTTATTTGTGGTAAAACATATAAAGGAGTATTACTAGTATCAATAGTGACTGGAGTTACAAAACTAGGCCAAATAATAACCGTATGATCTCCAGCTTGTTGATATAAATTGACACCGCCTGTAATTGGAAAGTTAAATTGCCAAGTTAAGCTATCTCCAGGTAATAAAACCTGATTTGGAATAGTCCCATTAAAAAGATGTCCTGTATAATTAAACACTGGTAAGCTTGGATTATTTGGAACTACTGAAAAATATAAATGATAAGAACTGCCTTGAATCGGGATATTTCCATCATTAACTATATAAAACGTATTTAAGTAAAAAGGAGCATCATGCTGAACTGAATCAGCATGATTAACTCCTAGAACTTTAACAGACTGTGCAAGTGAATTATATGATATAAAACATATTAAACAACTTAAAAGAAATATTTTTTTCATTCTTTATCTAATAGATATTTGTTTTTCTATTGTACCATCATCATATAAATAAAACAATAATTGATTTTCCTTAATAGTATTTACTTCTCTTCCATAAAGATCAACTATCTTAATTAATTTTCTTGAATTGAGACCACTAGATTCATCTATGGACGTGAACATAGGGTTGCCAGTTCTCAAAGATACATACTGACTATTATCCCAATATACAAGTACAGGATAATAACATACCCAAGTATTAAAATTATTGTCTGATAGTTCTAATTTAAGAATATAGAATGCTGTGTCTGAACTATTCATTACAAAACTAAAAATCGAATCAGTACTTAAGGTTGCACCAGTTCCATTCCAATCTATCCATTCAAAATCAACTCCAGTAGTTGTTAAGCTAGAAACATTTGATCCAATAGTAATTGAATCAGATGTTACAGTTAAGTTGACAACATTAGTGATGCTTAAATCAACTGAGTCACAAAGTACATAACAAGTGTTTTGACAATCAGACAAAGAAGCATACTGACCGCCCCATGGACCTGCTGGACCTGCATAAGAACATCCTAAAATTGGATCACAAGAAAACGAAGGGCTTGGTATTACAGTTTGCCAATTAGTTCCATCCCAAGCAATTGTATCACACGTATTACAGGCAGATCCTAAAGGAGGGTTTGCTTGCAAATTATGTTGATATAAACTATCATATAAGTATACATTTGCACAAACAATAAAAGTATCACAAAGCAACCCATTGAAACCGCCTATATTTATAAAGCTAACAGGATTAGTATATAAAGCAGCTAATAAATTAACATTACCATCTGTTGAATAAGCTTCCCAAAAAGATAATGAATCAATAACTTCAGGAAAATTATTATTTAAATAATTGGAAGAGATTGTTAGTGTATCCTGACTATTATTAAGTTCATTAAAGTCTATTAAATCACAATCAAAAGTTAATGTGAGAGATCCATTATAAGAGTAAGTGCTTGTATATACACAACCAGTTGTAGTAGTAACTGTACAGGTATATGTTCCAGCTGAATTTACACTTATTGTTTGAGTAGTATCTCCATTTGACCATAAATAAGTGTCTGGATAATTATTTGCACAACCACCACTATTAAGATTATATGTCCAGTTAGCTGTAAGAGTATTTCCAGAAACTGCGATTTGTAAATCTCCATATACACAGGGATTAATTGAAAAATTAACACCAACAGAATCTATATCCTGACAAAGAGTAGAAGTTGTAGAATCAAAATATAAAACAGTCAAAGTAGCATATAATGGAAAGGAAATATTAGATAAATCTCCATAAGTATGACAAGGACTTTGTTGAGTAGAAATAAAGCCATCTCCAAAATCCCATTCATAAGAAACAGAATAATTAGTTGAAAAGCTATTAGATACAGTTGAACTATCAGAAAAATTTATTGTTCCTGAAGCACCATTGTTAGAAATTGGATTTGAATTACACTGCGCTTGGGCATTTATAAAAGCTATTGCGGTAAAAAGTGTTAGTATTAATTTTTTCATAGCTTTGCGTTTTAAAATATTTTTGATTATTCTTTTAAGTTATTTAACACTGCAAAAATATATAGTTTTTAGCATATTACAATTTATTTTGATTTAAAAAATTATAAGTTCAACAATAATATACAGGAATTTTAATCTAGGAATAAACTTACGCATTCAAACATTTAATTTATAATAAAGTTAGAAATTAGGAAAGGCGGGTTAGATTTCCAAGTACTAATTAGCCTTAAATTTTCTTTTTCATATTCAATGATTAAATGAAGTCCATTATATACTTCCATTGTTGTTTTTTAAAAGATTTGCAAATTTAAGAAATCATGATAGATTTATAGTACGCTATTGAGTTTACAGGCTATCCATTATCCAAATATTATAACTTACAATATCTAAATCTTCTGATTCATAATTTGACATACAAGACAATATTCTTTTTTTGTCCTCTACAACACTTTCATTATTAATCTTTTTAAATATTATATTTATCATTTCCCTATCTCTAAAACACTCTTCATTTAACAATAATTGCTTGTAGTTTCTTCTAATACCTTTAATCTTATCTATAATATCGTCTTGATTTTTCACATCTAAAATCATATCGCCCATTTGCTCGTTTCCATTTTCAAACCTAATTATTATATCAGCAATCAAAATCTTTAATTGAAAAGCTTTATCTAATAAAAGAAAATCTTCTTGAAGAATTAATCTAGACATATTCTTTTTAGCTGCTATAAAATTATCTTCATGAAAATAAATTAGCGCTCGGTTTAAATAAATGAAACTAATGTATGATGGTAATTTTTTAATGACTTCATTCTTACTTGCTTTATTTAAATAATCTAGTGCTTTTTCTTTATCAGTCTTAGCATAGTTTAACACCAAACTATTATAATAGAAAAACAGATACTTATCATGTAAAAAAGAATCATACTCTTTCATGCTAATTAGTAATAGTTTAGCATATTTTATTGATTCCTTTTGCTTCTTAGTCTTATATAAACAATTTGTTAAATAAGTTAATAGAGTTAGCTTTTCATTATGATTTGACCTATTAAATAGATTATCCTTTTCAAACTCATTATAACTTTCAATTAAGAATTTTTCTAATGATTTGTAATCACGCTCTTGAAGTAATAAACGACTATACATCTTAAATAA
>CATIQX010000070.1 GCA_949531795.1 Cryomorphaceae bacterium
AATCATTTACTTATAAAGCAGGGGCTGAGATTAGATAATAAAAAATTTATTCTGCAATAAATATTTTCAAAAAAATTGAATACTCTACAAATTAGAAGAAGATTAGCATTTATCTGCACATTTCTCTCCATCAATTGCAGCAGAGATAATTCCACCTGCATACCCAGCACCTTCACCACAAGGATATAAACCTTTTATTTGTGGATGCTCAAAGGTTTCTCTATCTCTTGGAATACGAACAGGTGAAGAGCTTCTACTTTCGGGTGCATGTACAACAGCTTCGTTCGTAAAATATCCTTTCATTTGCTCACCCATTTGCCTCAAACCCTCTTGAATATTTTCTCCGACAAAATCAGGTAGTATAGTATTTATTACTGCTGATGTTGTTCCAGGAATATAAGAGGTTTTAGGAATATCAGAAGATAAAATATTATTAGTATAATCAACCAGCCTTTGAGCAGGTACTTTTTGAGTCTCGCCACCTAACTTCCAAGCGCTTTTTTCTATTTCTTTTTGGAATTGCAAGCCTGCCAAAGGTCCATATTTTTCATATTTGACAAAATCCTCTAACTTTAGCTCCATTACTATTCCTGAATTAGAGGTTGGATAATCTCTTTTTGAAGGAGACCAGCCATTAGTTACAACTTCTCCTGCTTTAGTGGCACAAGGGGCTATAATTCCACCAGGACACATGCAAAAAGAATAAACACCTCTACCTTTTACTTGCTTTACAATTGAGTAGGGAGCAGGTGGTAAAAATTCACCTCTAGTTTTACATTTATATTGTATTTGGTCAATTAATTTCTGAGTATGCTCTACTCTAACGCCAATTGCAAATGCTTTAGCTTCAATAGTAACTTCTTTTTTATGAAGTAATTCAAAAATATCTCTTGCTGAATGACCGGTTGCTAATATTATTTTTTTAGCTTCAATACGAGTGCCATCTTGCAATTCTACTCCTTTTACAGCATTATTTTTGATAAAAATATCAGTTACTCTGCTATTAAAAATTACTTGCCCACCATATTGAATAATAGTTTCACGAATTGCTTGAATAATTTTTGGAAGTTTGTTGGTTCCAATATGAGGGTGAGCATTTATTCTTATTTCTTCAGTAGCTCCGTGCTGAACCAAAACATCAAGTATTTTATTTACATCTCCTCTTTTTTTGCTTCTAGTATAAAGCTTTCCATCTGAATAGGTACCTGCACCACCTTCGCCAAAACAATAATTAGAATCCTCATTCACAATATGGTTTTTCGTAAGGTTAGCCAAATCTCTTCTTCTAGCCCTAACATCTTTTCCTCTCTCTAGTATAATAGGTTTTAAACCTTTTTCTATTAGTTTTAAAGCGGCAAAAAGTCCAGCTGGACCTGCACCAATAATAATCACTTCATCCTTACCATTTACATTCTTGTATTCAGGAATATCCTCTTCCTTTTTTACAAATGCTTCATTGGTGTAAACATCAACTTTAAGGTTAATTTTAGTTTCTCTTTGCCTAGCATCAATTGATCGTTTTAAAATCTCAATATGCTTGATATCTTTTTCAAGTATATTTAATTCCTTGGCAAGGGAACTTTTTAGTAATTTTTCCGTAGAAGCTACTTGTGGAAATACTTGTATCTGAAGGGTGTTTATCATCCTTCAAAAATACAGATTGAAATTGAACGAATAAGTTTTTTTAAATTTAATTATGATTATTTAATAATCCGTATTATCAATTGTATCTTTGTAGAAACAAAATTATAAATGAAGAATATATTTTTATTTACCCTGTCGTTAACTCTATCTTTATTTGGATTCGCGCAGGATAATACAATAAAATTAAAATCAGGAGAGTTAAATTTAGTATTTGATAAACAGCTAGAAAGAGTAAACAATATAAAGTATTACTTTATGTCATTTAATGTTACGCCAACAATTGAAGAAAGAAATCAAATAACTAATTTAGGTGTTAAATTCTTAGAATATATTCCGAATAACACTTATGTTGTAAACCTTGACAAAAAGTGTGAATTATCGGCTCTTGTTAATTATGGTGTTATTGCTTTGTCACCAATAGAGGGGAAGCATAAGTTAGATCCTAAAATTCAAAATTCTAATTATCCAAAGTGGGCAATTAAGGATGGACAATTATCTTTAAAAGTTTTGCTCTATAAAGATGTAAATGCTTCTGTTACTCAAGAGATATTTAAAGGTAATGGTTATGAAATTGACGCTACTAATCTTATGAGTAATAGCATCACAATTATAATAAACGCTTCTGAGTTAAGCAGAATAGCAAATATGAGTCCAGTTTGGTATATTGAACCAATTGATCCTCCTTCAGAAAAGGAAAATAAAACAGGCAGAACACTACATAGATCAAACACAATAAACACCAAGTACTCTAATGGCAGGCATTATAATGGTGAGGGAATAAACATCATGATGCAGGATGATGGAATTATTGGCCCTCACATTGATTATCAAGGAAGAATTGATCAGTCAAGTTTTGGTGGAAGTAGTAATAATTTATCTGATACACATGGAGATCATGTAGCTGGTACGATTATGGGTTCAGGAAACTTAGACCCTATTGCAGCAGGAATGGCTAATGCTGCTTTTTTATATGTTTATGATTCATCCAATAATAATTATTCTACAGCTTTTCCTGATTTATATCTTAATAATGATGTTGTAATTACTTCAAAATCCTATAGTAATGGATGTAATGCTGGATACACTTCTTTATCCCAAGAATTGGATTTGCAAGTAAATTTATATCCAGCATTAATTCATATTTTTTCAGCTGGTAATAGTGGAACTGACGATTGTGGGTATGGTGCAGGAAATGATTGGGGGAATGTTACGGGCGGACATAAGCAAGGAAAAAATGTTATTGCAGTTGCAAACCTTAATTCTACAAGTGGATTAGCTAATTCATCTAGCAGAGGACCTGCAGCTGACGGTAGAATAAAACCTGATATAGGCGCAAAAGGATCTAATGTTAATTCAACAGTTCCAACAAATGATTATGCTTCCTACACAGGAACATCTATGTCTTGTCCAGGAATTGCCGGAATTATGGGGCAATTATATCAAGGCTATAAGGAATTAAATGGAGGTGTAAACCCAAGTTCCGCTTTAATGAAGGGAGTTTTATTAAATTCAGCTGATGATTTAGGAAATCCTGGCCCTGATTTTAAACATGGATGGGGAGAGGTGAATGCTTATCAAGCAATTAAAATTTTAGAAAATAATCAATACTTAAATTCTAATGTATCACAATCAGTAAATAATACTCATAACATCACAGTTCCTACAGGCGTAATACAATTAAATGTTATGGTTTATTGGCATGATCTTGAAGGTAGTGTAAATGCATCTCCAGCTCTAGTAAATGATATTGATATTAATATAACAAATGATAATGGTGTAACAGCTCTTCCATGGCTCTTAGATCCTTCTGCTAATGCTACAGCATTAAATTCAAATGCAACTTATGGGAATGATCATCTTAATAACATGGAGCAAATTACTATAGACAATCCTGCTTCTGGAAATTATTTTTTGTCTGTTAATGGTTTTGCTATTCCTTTTGGGGCACAAGAATACTGGGTAATTTATCAATACATTACAGAAGATGTTCAATTAACTTACCCAATTGGAGGAGAGGGTTTTGTTCCTGGAGATACAGAACTAATTAGATGGGATGCTTTCGAAGACAACATTCCATTTACTTTAGAATATACTTCTAATGGACTAACTTGGAATTTAATTACAAATAATGCTGGAGGAACCATACGTCACTATAATTGGAATGTGCCAAACACATTAACTAATCAGGCTAAAGTAAGAATTAGTCGTAATGGTTTAACTGACGAAAGTGATGCAGGTTTTTCTATTATTGGAGTACCTCAAAATGTAATTGTAAATTGGATATGTCCTGATTCAATTTATGTGTCATGGAATGCAGTTATTGGCGCAACTGATTATGAAGTAAGTATGTTGGGAGATGTATATATGGATTCAATGACTACAAACACTTCAACGACAGCTTTAATTATAAATCCTAATCCAGCGATTATAGATTCCTGGTTTTCAGTTTGTGCTAAGGTAAACGGAAGTAAGGGAAGAAGGGCAGTCGCTATTAATTCTCAACCAATAAATAATGGATGCGTTGCGCCACCTTTAGCAGATTTTTCAACTAGTGGTTCTTCGAGCTGTACGGGAAATGTAAGCTTTATTGATGGTAGTTTTAATCAACCAAATTATTGGTTGTGGGATTTTGGCGATGGAACAATTTCTAATCAACAAAATCCAGTACACACATATTTACAAGCAGGTATATTTGATGTAAGTCTTTTCGTTTCAAATGGTTTAGGTCAAGATTCTATTTTCCAAACTTCATTAGTTAACGTTAATTTTCTGCCAGCTCCAATTGCTTATAATGACACTTCTTATGTTACTCCTGCAACTTTTCAGCTCACTACAGCTACTAACTCAGTAAAATGGTACACTGATACACTTGGAAGTAATTCTATTTATTCAGGATCTCCATTCACCACCCCTTTATTGAACACTAACGCAACTTTTTACGTGAGAGAATTAGGTGGCTCAACTATATTTGGTGGCCCTAATGATAATACAATAGGTAGTGGTGGGTATTATAATAATGATAGACATATGTTCTTAGATTGCTTTACGCCATCAACATTAATTTCAACAGATGTCTATGCAGGTACAGCACAAGCTATTACTTTTGAGTTAAGAGATAATAATAGTCAAGTTTTAGCAGACACGACATTGACTGTACAACTTGGGTTAAACACTTTGTATCTTGATTTTGATGTTCCAGTAATGAATGATTTAGAATTAGGTATGAGTACCGGAAATTCTGATTTATACAGAAACAGTACCGGTTCTGCATACCCATACTCTATTGGGAATATTGCAAGTTTAACAGGACATAATTCACCTAATAGTGCTACTTATCATTATTTCTTTTATAATATTAAGATGAAAGAAAATTGTATTTCTGATTTTGCGGAAGCTACAGCTGTGTTTATGATTCCTTCAATATTTGAAGGTGTTATTCATAATAATTTTTCAATCTATCCAAATCCAGCAACTAATTTGATTAATATTAGTTCTAATGAATCAATTGAGAGTATTGATATTTATGATCTTAAAGGAGGTATAATTTTCAGTCAATCTAAAAACAAAAAAAACACTTCTATTGATGTAAGTAATTTTGCTAAAGGAATTTATATAGTCAAGGTTGTAAGTATGAAAAATTCAAATTTACAGCAATTAATTATTCAATAGTGCGATTCATAATAACAATAGCATTGCTGACTAACTTTGGTATTACTATTTTTGCCCAGGATAAGTTATTAATAGCTGGTTTCTCCATTATAAATGGAGATACTTTCTTTATATCTAATATTCCTGAAGTTGCAGTTTTAGCTTTTAAGGATAAAGAAGAGCAAAAGAAATATTTAATGCTTAAAAGACGAGTGTTAAAAGTATATCCTTACGCTTTATCATCAAAAGAAAAATTAAAAAGTATTGAGATAACTCTAGATTCAATTCCTAAAAAAAGGCATAGGAAACAACACTCTAAACATGTAGCTAAGTGGATAAAGGAGGAATATGCAGATAGACTAAAAAATCTAACAATGAGTGAAGGTAAGATTTTAGTTAAGCTTATTTACAGAGAGACTAATACTACATCATATGAAATTGTAAAATCCCATAGAGGTAGGTTTAACGCATTTTTTTGGCAAACTATAGCTAAGTTTTGGGATAATAACTTAAAAACAGAATACGACCCTTTAAATATTGGAGAGGATATTCTAATTGAACACATTCTTATACAAGCACAACTAGAGGGAAAGTTTAAATAAAAAAAAGGACGTTAAGCCCGTTTTATTTCCATCTTAAGAAGTTGTAACTTATTTCGCGAATTGCGCAGCTACCTTTTTATTTCTTGGTCCTTCAGAATAATCATAGAAACCTTCTCCTGATTTAATTCCTAATTTTCCAGCCATAACCATATTTACTAAAAGTGGGTTGGGTGAATATTTAGGATTTCCAAATCCGTCCTGCATTACTTCTAAAATAGAAAGGCAAACATCTAAACCGATAAAATCAGCTAAGTGTAAAGGGCCCATTGGATGTGCCATTCCCAGCATCATTACTGTATCAATTTCTTCAACTCCTGCCACTCCTTGGAATAAAGTTTCAATTGATTCATTAATCATAGGCATAAGTATTCTATTGGCGACAAAACCGGGGTAATCATTTACCTCTACAGGAGATTTTCCAAGGGTTCTACTCATTTCCATTACTCTTTGAGTAACTTCATTAGAAGTTGCATAACCTCTAATCACCTCTACTAATTTCATTACTGGAACAGGATTCATAAAATGCATCCCAATAACTTGAGTTGGGCGTGCAGTTACTGCTGCAATCTTAGTTATAGAAATAGAAGATGTATTTGTTGCTAATAAAGTATTGGCATCACAAATTTCATCAAGTTGTTTGAATATTTTTAGTTTTAAATCAATGTTTTCTGTTGCAGCTTCAACTACTAAGTCAGCTCCTTTAACTCCAGAATTGATATCTGTGTAAGTAGTGATATTAGCTAAAGTATTTTCTTTTTCATTTTCAGTTATTTTCTCTTTATTAACCATTCGGTCTAAATTTTTACCAATAGTATCTAAAGCCCTTTTAAGAGAGTCATCTGAGATGTCAACTAAGTTAACATTAAAGTTTTTTTGAGCAAATGTATGTGCAATGCCGTTCCCCATTGTACCGGCACCAATTATAGTAATATTCTTCATTTTTTAAGTTTTAATTTTTTTGTAAAAATATAAATAGACTTTAGATATTAGTAGAGAGATATAAGATTTTATTAAACAACTATAACTTAATATTAAAGTATTGTATAAAACTTTAATAAACTACTTTTAGATTATCAAAATAAAGTTCATTTTTTTCTAATAAGAAATCTCTTTTCATCCCTATAAATACCTTAAATGAAGAAGCATTAATCCCTTCAGAAATTGTACTTGTTAAGTTTACATATATTTTATTCCAATCTTGTTTTGGATTAATCCATAGTAAATCTTTCTGTATTACAGATTGAGGGTAGTTAACATAAACACCTACTAAAAACTGGGTATTTGATTTATAGTCAAGTTCTAAAAAAACAGGAGCACCTGATTGGGGGAGATCAATTAATTCATCAGTTGCAATTTCAAAAGTAAATAATGAATCAGATAAAACTCCAATACCAAAATTATTATCTCCATCAGATGAAGTTAATAGTATGGTATCAGAAATTGCTGATATTTCTATGTTAACACCCGTACCTTCAAAATCCTCAAGAAAGAAGTTAATACTATCTAAATAGCTTACAAAAGGAGAAATCGTTTTAGTTTCATTTTGAGAAAAAGTAATATCTTCATAATAAGAATTATAAAATGGATATGCTAGTCTACTACTAGCAATTCCATTTACTTTTATTCCAGCTTTTACCCTTAAATTTTGAATTCCTTCTGCTATTACAGGAAATGTAGCAGGTAATTCATAAACTCCTTGAAGCTGGTCGTTTACATACACCCATGCATCTGTTATATTAGAATTAGCATCATCTTCAATTAAAGCTATATCATCAATTTTAATATAAGTAGGTATACCAACAGCATCTTCCTTTTGGCAAGAAGAAATAATAACTATTGTAAGTAAGTAAGTGATTTTTCTCATTTAATATTCTATTAACAATTTACTGTGGATTTATTATTCGTATTAATGCAAAAAAAGTATTTTTATTGTATTTCATTTGCATAATTAAACAATTTCAAAAATACGGTTTAAACGTTAATTAAAGAAAAAGAATGATAGATAGTTTTAGGCATCAGGGATTGCGTAAACAGTTAATTAAACATTTAGCTTCAAAAGGAATTACAAATTTAGATGTATTAAATGCAATAAATAAAATTCCTAGACATCTGTTTATGGATAATGCTTTTGTCAACTTTTCATATCAAGATAAGGCATTTCCTATAGGATCAGGACAAACTATCTCTCAGCCTTATACAGTTGCATTTCAAAGTCAGTTACTAAAAATAAATGCCTATGATAAAGTGTTGGAAGTTGGTACTGGTTCTGGATACCAATCAGCTGTACTTTCCTTATTAAATGCTGAAGTATTTACTATTGAACGACAAAAAGAATTATTTCTAAAAACAAAGAAATTCTTACCTACTTTGGGTTATAACTGCATGTTTGTATACGGTGATGGATATAAAGGTATGCCTAAATTCGCACCATTTGATAAGATAATTATTACTTGTGGTGCTCCTTTTGTTCCTAAGGAATTGGTAAATCAACTTAAAGTAGGAGGCAGAATGGTTGCTCCAATTGGTGATGGTGATGTCCAGGTAATGCACCTTATTGAAAAGATTTCAGAAACAGAATCTAAAGTAACAACTCATGGAGAGTTTTCGTTTGTACCAATGCTCAATGATAAAAACAGTGGAAAATAAATATTTAACCTAATAATAAAACATTAGGATCTATTAAAGGAATCACTAAAGAACTAGTGATTAAAACTCATCTCATAAAGAATACTTAATTTAATTAACTTTTAATTTTTTTTATTATAAAATTTTATAAATACATTATTTTAAGACAGTTATATTTCTTTACATAGAGTAAGTATTTATGAGTATTTTACAGATATTGATTTAAATTATATTTTGTATAATTGCATAATTATCTAAATTTTAACTAAATAATTTAATAAACTATGAAAAAAACTAACAAATTATTATCAATCTTTATTGCAATTATTTTACTATCTAGTTGCACAACAATCAATAAAACAGTAAAACAGCCTTTCTCAGGAGTAGAAATTAAAATGAGTGATTTTTCTTTATCTGAGCAGCAATCTGCAAGAGCAACAAGTGTAACAATACTGGGTATTGATTTTGAAAGATTATTTATTAAAAAAATGGGTGGCGATGGCTCTTTGGCTTCTAGTCTACCTATTATAGGTCAATATTTATCAGACCCTACAACATCATATGCTATGTATGACTTACTTGAAAATGACAATAGTGCTGATTTTATTTTTTATCCTCAGATTGAGAAAAAATCAATTTGCCCTATTATTGGAATCTGTTTCATAAATAGAATAACTACTGTTGAAGTGAAAGCAAGAACGGGTACTTTTAAGTAGAATATAATTATATCTATTAAAAGGAGCCTAAAGGCTCCTTTTTTTATGCATCTAATATCCCTTTGATAATATTACAACCTTTAATTATTTCCTCTTTTGTTATTGTAAGAGGAGGAGTGATGCGAACTGCTGTTTTAGTAAATAAGAAATAAAATAGAATTAATCCATTTTCAAGTGATTTCTCAACTACTTTATTAGCTAATTCCATATCTTCAAATTCTAAAGCTAGCATAAGTCCTTTTCCTCTAATCTCCTTAATTTTTGGGTGCTGTAAATGCGATCTGAATAATTGTTCTTTTTTCTCAACGACTTGCATAATATCACTAGCAAGCAAATGTTCTAAAGTTGCAAGTGATGCAGCACAATTTACAGGATGTCCTCCAAAGGTTGTTATATGCCCTAATTTAGGCTCAAAAGTAAGAAGGTTCATAAGTTCCCAAGAAGAGATAAAAGCCCCAATAGGCATTCCGCCACCCATTCCTTTTGCAATACAAAGTATATCAGGAATTACATCATATTTTTCAAACCCAAAAAGTGTTCCTAACCTTCCGAAACAAGTTTGTATTTCATCAAAAATTAATAAGGTTCCTGTTTCATTACATTTTTCTTTTACTTTCTGTAAAAAATTATTGCTAGAAGTTACAAAGCCAGCTCCCCCTTGAACGGGTTCAATAACTACTGCAGCCGTTTGTTTAGTAATGTTTACTAAGGATTCAATATCATTATAGATAATCTGATTACAAGAAGGTAATAAAGGTCGATACTTAGCTTTATGCTCTTCACTTCCCATTATTGAAAGAGCTCCTTGTGTAGAGCCATGATAAGAATCTTTACATGAAATAATTTCTGGACGACCTGTTGCTCTCTTAGCTAGTTTCATAGCACCTTCAATAGCTTCAGTACCTGAATTAGTGAAATAAGTCGTACTTAAATTTTTGGGTAAATTATTTGCTAGTAATTGTGCTAATTTATATTGTGGAGACTGCACATATTCTCCATATACCATAACATGAGAATATTTATCCAATTGCTCCTTAACCACATCAGTAATAATAGGATTGGAGTGCCCTAAAGTACAAGCTGAAACTCCTGCAATAAAATCCAAATATTCTTTGCCGTTAACATCATAAATATAGCTCCCTTTTGCTGAAGCAATCTCTAAGCAAGAAGGAAAAGGAAAAGTTTGTGCTTGGTATTTTTTGAAAATGTCTTTTGCATCGCTCATTTGGCAAAAGTAAGAAGTTAGAATCTATTATTCAATAACAATTCTTTTTTCTAACGTTCCATCATCATAAATGTAAAATAGGAGCTTATTTACTTTAGGATTAGTTTCTTTACTTAAGATATCTACAATTTTCTGGCTACGGCTTTTTTAGCTGCTGCAACAATTGCTTTAGCGTCTAAGCCGTACTTTTCTAATAATTGCATAGGAGTTCCACTTTCTCCAAAAGTATCATTTACACCCACCATTTCAATAGGAGTAGGAAGTTCTCTTCCTAATAATTGAGCAATGCTATCTCCTAATCCGCCATTCAACATATGTTCTTCAGCTGTAACAACACATTTAGATTGTTTTACAGCATCTAGAATAGCTTTATTGTCCAAAGGTTTAATAGTGTGGATATTTATTACTTCAGCAGAAATTCCTGCATCTGCCAATGTCTTAGCAGCTTCTAATGATTCCCATACCAAATGACCAGTTGCAAATATTGTTAAATCAGTCCCTTTTTTTAGATGCAAGGCCTTTCCAATCTCAAAATTTTGGTCAGCAGGAGTGAAGTTTGGTACCGCTGGCCTTCCAAAACGTAAGTAAACTGGTCCTTGATGGTCAGCAATGGCAATAGTAGCTGCCTTAGTTTGATTATAGTCACATGTGTTGATTACAACCATGTGTGGTAACATCTTCATCATACCAATATCTTCTAATACTTGGTGAGTAGCCCCATCTTCTCCTAATGTAACACCTGCATGAGAAGCACAAATCTTTACATTCTTACCTGAATAAGCAATAGATTGGCGAATTTGATCGTATACACGAGAAGTTGAAAAGTTAGCAAAAGTTCCTGTGAAAGGAATTTTACCTCCAATAGTCATTCCAGCAGCAATACCAATCATATTTGCCTCAGCAATACCAATTTGAAAAAAACGTTCAGGATTTTCATTCTGAAAATCATTCATTTTAAGCGAACCAGTGAGATCTGCACAAAGTGCAACTACATTTGGATTAGTTCTTCCCAATTCCGTTAATCCTGCACCAAATCCAGATCGTGTATCTTTCTTTTCCATATTAATAAATTTTTATAAGTTCTGTTTCTCCTGATTTAAGTTTAAAACTTTTTTCGTTAGTATAAATATATTGCTTAGCAGATTTTGATCTAAAAACTACTTTATAGTTACCAGGTAAAAGAGTTAGTTTGTGTTGTAAATTGTTTGCATTAAAATAATAAATCTGTTCCAATTTATCTTTATTTTGAAGATATACACCACCATAACCTCTTGAAGGAAGAAGTATATTCACAATACCTGGATTTGGAATAGAATAAGTTGTCTTGGTGCTTTGGCTTACAACAACATTGATAAATTTTTTTCTTGGTAAGGTTAGCAATTCAATATCATAACTTCCAATAAGATATTTTTGTATTGTATTAATCTCTTGGACATGAAGGGTAGTGTCAATTCCTGCAGGGCGAACAATATATTGATAATTAATTTTAGAATTCATCTTTATTTCTAATTCCCCTTGAGGAGTGGATATAGGAATAATAGTGTGTTTTCCTGGATTAAGTGTTATGCTATCTACAGAAACAGGGGGAATTGTATGTGCTACTAACTTATAAGAAATTACAGGGTCTATAACCATTGTGTCGGGACTACCATACGTGTTCATAGTGTGTATGTAATTATATTTTGATACTCCGGTAAAATCATTGTAAAAAGTAAGATTTACATTAGTTTCTGTTGGCTGACCATTTTCATCTAAAAGATTAACCTGTGCAGTTGTATTATCAATAACATGTGATATTACTATATTGAGAATTTTTGTAAAGTCTGATTCTTTACTTGCATCAAAGTAACGACCAACGCAATCAAATGTTTTTTTCCAACTATCATCTAATCCAACACCAATTACAAAAGGTTTTAAAATAATACCTTTCCGTTGATATAATCGAGAAACAGCACAGGGATTCATACCACATTCTTCCTTACCATCTGTAATTAGGATAACAATATTACGTGCATCACCTGAAGGGAAATCTTTAGCACCCTCTTCCAAAGAACGTGCAATAGGAGTAGTTCCCCTTGCACGAATCATGTTAAGTTTAGCTTTCATTCTTTCAATAACAAGATATGCGGGCTGAAAGTTTATTTCTAGTTTAGTATCATCACAATCTTGAGGAGGATAGCCTTTTTGATGACCATAAACTCTTAGTCCAATTTCTAAGTTTTCAATATCCTTTAAAGAATCAACCATATTAATTAATAGCTTTTTAGCAATATCAATTTTACGACCAGATTGCCACCTACCCAACATAGATTGAGAGGCATCAAAAATAAAAAGAATACGATTGACAGGCTCCTTCTTTTGAGCAAATGAAGAAAAACTCCCTAAAAAAAGGAGAGTAATCATCAATAATATTTTATATTTTTTAGTAATCACCTAAAGTTTCAGGGTTTTGTGCTAAAGCACTTAATAATTGTTCGTCATTAGGAGCAGAGCCATGCCATTTGTGTGTTCCCATCATAAAGTCAACTCCGTTACCCATTTCAGTATGCATAATAATAGCAACAGGCTTTCCGTTTCCAGAAAGTTCTTTGGCTCTTTCCAAAGTATTAATTACTGATTCAATATCATTTCCTTGATATTCTTCAAGCACAATCCAATCGAAAGCTTCAAGTTTGGCAGTAAGGTTACCCATAGGTAACACGTCATCAATTGAGCCATCAATTTGTTTTTTATTATAGTCAATAGTAGCAATAAGGTTATCTACCTTTTTACCAGCAGCATACATAAAAGCTTCCCAACATTGTCCTTCTTGCAATTCCCCATCTCCATGCAAACTAAAAACCATGCTATCATCATTATTTAACTTTTTAGTAAGTGCGGTGCCGATCGCATTTGATAAACCTTGACCTAAAGAACCAGAAGCCATACGTATCCCTTCCAAACCTTCATGAGTAGTTGGGTGACCTTGTAAACGACTATTTAATTTACGGAAAGTAGCAAGTTCAGCAACGTTAAAGTAACCAGAACGAGCTAAAACCGAATAGAAAACAGGCGAAATATGACCATTAGACAAAAAGAAAACATCCTCACCATTAGCATCCATGCTAAAATTAGTATTGTGATTCATTACATTAAAGTAAAGAGCAATAAGGAATTCTGTACACCCTAAAGAACCTCCAGGATGACCAGAGCTGTTAGCGTGAACCATCCTAACTATGTCTCTTCTTACTTGAGAAACAATATTATTTAATTTTAAAATATTTGGCATTATATTAATTTGTGTAATTTTATGCAAATATACTAATCAAGATAGTTGATAGTTAATTGTTGCAGTCTTTTTGTTGTAGGTAGTATGCTAATTTATTAACATTGTTTAATTATTGCTGATTAATAATAAGTCACATTAAATTATAATCAAATAACCACTTGACTTAAACTACGCTCTATAGCGTATTGTAGATAAAAGTTTCAATACTAATGTGTTAGTCAAAAAAAAATATTTTAGAAAACTTGAAAAATAGAATCAAATACTGAATGTATCAAGAATGTATCA
>CATIQX010000071.1 GCA_949531795.1 Cryomorphaceae bacterium
ATCATCTTTTTACAAGATAGTATTAATAATTATAGTTTAGATTCCTTCGGAATGAAAGCAACCTACAACAAAGCAATTGTAAGGGAAGCTATTTCAAAAGAAAAGATATCTTCTACCATTAAAAATATTCGTATACAAAGTAATAATCCCAAAGTATTTTTAAGAGCAGCTGCAGTAATTATTCCTCTGATTGCCCTATCTTATGTTAGCATTACTCAACAAGATAAAATCAATAATATATATACTCAAATGGCAAGCTTAAATCCATTTGAGAATAGCGTAATCACTGAACCAATGACAGAAGTGATTCCTGAAGTTAAAATTGAAGTTCAACTAACTCCAATATTAGAACTTATTGAAAAAAAAGAAGAAGTTGTGCCAATTATAACACTACAGAAAATCACATATTATATTATAGCAGGTGCTTTTGCTGAGAAAAAAAATGCAAATAAAATGCTTGAAAAACTAAAGAAGTGGAATTACAATACTAAGCTTGTTCCAGGAGGAAGTTTATTACGTGTAAGTTATAGTTCCTTTACAAATAAAACAGAAGCTCTTATCGCCTTACACGAGATAAAACAAGAAAATTCAGATGCTTGGTTACTTACTCAATAACATATTATGAAATCTAAAATAGCACAAGAATCCCTATCAATTACTACTGAGATAGTATTACCCAATGACACGAATAACTTGAATAACCTTATGGGTGGTCGATTATTACATTGGATGGATATTGCTACAGCTATTGCAGCACATAGACATTGTGGAAGAATAGTTGTTACAGCAGCTGTGAACAATGTATCCTTTACTAAGGCAATTCCTGCAGGAAGTATTGTAACCTTAGAGGCTAAAGTAACACGTGCATTTACTTCCTCAATGGAAGTAATTGTTGATGTGTGGATGGAAAATAATCAACACAAAGGAAAGGTGAAATGCAATGAAGCAATTTATACTTTTGTGGCTGTTGACCAGCTAGGAAACCCTATTGATGTACCAGGATTAATTGCAGAAACAGAAGAAGAAAAAAGTCGTTTTACAGCCGCACTTAGAAGAAGGCAATTATCTTTAGTTATTTCTGGAAGAATGAAGCCAAATGAGGCAACTGAGCTTAAAGCTTTATTTAATTAGCCTAGTAATTGTTTTATAAATAGTTGTATGGTCAATCCCTTTAATGCAACCTTTTGATTGAAATCTACAATATTTACCATGCTTTGAGCATGGTCTTTTAGAAAGTTCCATAATTATGTTTTCTGAATTTTTATTTGGCATATATGCGGAAAACCCCAAAGATGGTTTCGTACAACCCCAAAAAGAAATAATTGGACTATCAAATGCAGATGCAATATGCATCATTCCAGTATCATTAGTTAGAAATAATCTACTTTTTTTAATTAAAAATGCAGATTCTTCAATAGAAATTTCTCCGCAAAAACTATGAACCTTTTTTGACATAGTATTATTAATTATTTCAGCAGCCATTTTTTTTTCATCAGCCCCGCCTATTAACACAACATCAGTATTGAGTTTATTTATAACATTTGAGATTTGCTTAATAGATAATTTCTTTGCTTCATGAGTACCTCCTATACACCAAGAAATATAATCTTTATTTGTTTCGAATTTTAGGTTTGGCAGATTACTAAGCGCATAATCTATTCCTTGATTATCATTATATACTTTCAAATTCTCTATTGTATTAAAGTATCTATCAACAATATGGTTGTTCAATAAATTTACCCCAAAATATATTAGAATATATCTCTTAATATTTTCCTTTTTAACAACGAATGATTTAATTTTTAATCCTAAACGTATTTTTAATGATCGAAAATTATTTTGAAGATCAATAATTACATCATATTCTTTATCTTTTAAAAAATTAATTGTGTCATTAGACTTATCTTTAAGTGAATAAATCTCACGAATGTTTGGATTTGATAGAAGAAGATTTTGATATTTTCTATTTGTTAAAAAGTCTATATCACAATTGAGTTGTGACTTTAGACACCTAAGTATAGGGGTAGTTAAGATTATATCACCTATAGAGCTAAATCTTATAACTAATATTTTAAGTTTCTTAGACACTCCGCAAAATTATATAAATTATCCTAATTTTGCACTCATGAAATTTATTGATACACATAGCCATTTATATAGCAGTGAATTTGACTCAGATAGAACACTAATAATTAAAGAAGCTATATCGACTGGTGTTTCTAAAATTCTACTACCTAATATATCGAGTAAATATACTGAGGGGATGTTAAAAATATGCAATGAATTTCCTGAAAATTGTTTCCCTATGATGGGATTACATCCGTGTGATGTAAATAAAGATAATATAGATAATGAACTAGTTCACGTAGAACAAGAATTGGCAAAAGGAAAATATATCGCTGTAGGAGAAATTGGTTTGGACTTACATTGGGATAAAACAAAATTAGAAATTCAGAAAGAGGCTTTTATTCATCAAATTGAAATAGCAAAAAAATACAAACTACCTATTGCCATTCATGTGAGAGATTCATTCACTGAGGCTATTGAAATTATTGAAAAGTTGAATGACGAAAACTTAAGTGGGGTCTTTCACTGCTTTACTGGTTCTGTTGAAGATGCCCAAAGAGTTATCAATTTAGGAGGTTTTTATTTAGGAATTGGAGGAGTATTAACTTTTAAAAACTCAGGATTGG
>CATIQX010000072.1 GCA_949531795.1 Cryomorphaceae bacterium
ATTCTAATTGAACCTCCTAAATCGTTTGAAGCTACACCGACACTTGGATTTGATGTTAGGTTAAAATCGTGAGGGAGAAAGTTCATCTCTTGGATATTTTTAATCCCAACACTTCTATTATTTACGTTTCCTGAAGTTGTTAAACTTTGTATTAATGTTGATGTATTATAAGGTGCTACAGATAAAATAGAACCTATTGGATATTGCATAGAAGGAATAAATGAAGTTACATCTAGACTTGTAGCAGTATCGTTATAAGCATCAGTTACAGTAATTTCAGTAGTATTAGAGCCATCAGGATAACTTAATTTAAGCTTTTGATTTTCCGCTATATCAGCTTTTAAACTTGACCCTACACTTATAGATGAAATTGATGAAGATGCTGCTATGGCAGAAGAAATAGTTGCTAAACTATTATCTAAAAGAGAAGATTCGTTAATTAAATTTTTTGATGCAATCTCTTGTGTCAAAACACCTAACGGACTTTGCGAATTAGGTGATATTACAGATATAAAAGCAGGATCGTCACTTTGAACGTGTTCAATATCATCACTAACTTTATACCACTCACCACTCATTACCTCGCTTTGAGCCTTAAAAGTCCCACCTAAAAATGAATAGTTTTTAAAAGATGAATCTTCATTTATGCTATATTTAAGCATTTTAAGTGGTGATATATCTGCTGATTGAATACTAGCTTGTAGTACCTCTAACGGTTCTACTTGTAAAGATAAATACTCGTTTACTAATAATTGAGATATATTTAAAGGGGCATCCGTACTAGGATTTCCTCTTTGAAAAGTAGTAGCCGATTCGTATTCACTTGAAGAGTCTAAATATTGTATAGAGTATAATTTATTTTGTAAAGTAGAACCTAATGGAGTTGAACCTAAGTCGTAAGATTCTGAAGCAGGAACTTCTGTTTGGTTTGCTGAGTATTTGAAACCAGTACCTATTTCAGTAAATTCAGAATCATTTTCAGGAGATATAAATATAGATTGACAAGTTGTAGATGTACTTACTGGAGTAGGGTCATTTATTTGAAATATCTCATAGTTATTAGAGGTAATTGTGCCTCCAGGTGAGCTAATTTGATGAGTAAAATTACCTTTTTGAGAGTAGTCGTTAGTAGCGGTCATTTTTATAGACACATCACCTATTATACCAGGTGCAGGTATATCTACCGAAAATTTAAAATCTGTCCTAAATGATATTCCATTACCATTACTATTAGGAGTTGGACCTACATCACAAGGAAACGAACCATTACTTTCAATAGTAAAATTAACAACGCTGTTTACAATAAAACCGTTTGATACTATTGTTGGGGTTGATAATTGTCCTTGACCTAAAGGTCTAAAACTTGCAACCGATTGTTCATTATAGCCTCTTGCTAAAGTTATAGATAAAGGGGAGTTACTAGCAGTCCAAACTAACGTATTATCTGTTGTTTTTTGTAAATATTTTACTGTATTACCATCAGTTATAGATATAATTAAAGTTGCGGTAGTTAAGAAAGTGAAATTTTCTATGGTAGCAGGTGCGTTTAAAGTTACGCCACCAGGTGTGCTAGTTGCGTAAGAAAAATTCGAATTAGCTAAATTCTCTTGATGTATTGCGTGGAAATTTAAAGTAAGAACATCAGTACTATTTGCAGGTAATTGAATCGCCCCTACAATAGATGAGCTTGTTAAATCAGCAGTTGGAGTCACATAAACAGTTGAAGGACCTAGTATAAAATTAATATTTACACTTTCATATGAGGGATCATAAGTTAAAATACTCCCACCTAAAATTACGTTAGTCGATTGGTCTATAGTTATTTTGGTATTTACATTACCTACAGATGATGGAGTTCCTAATAGATTTCGTTCCCAAACATTTAAAGTTCCATTGTTATTATTTACTAAACTATTTGGTTGTATATACCAATAATAACCTTCGGCTAAAAACCCTACAGCATTAAATGCTTTTAAAGCACCATTAAAAACATCTGATTTTTTATAATTAAATGCTTTATCTGCATTCGATATATTACCATCATCATCTAATTTTGTTGTTTCAGTAAAAGCCCCTATTGTACAAGCGTAAAGTTGAAAAGGATCGTTTGATTGGTAAGTATCTTCAGGTCGCCACCAATCAATAGCGGTACGCATCAACTTACGAAGGCCTGGATTTGGTTTTAAATCGGATGCTCCACCTGAAGAAGCTATATCCATTTTAGTAATAAGGTCTAATAATCGTAATGATATAGGTAGGGCTTGAGTTTTTTGAGTATCTCCCGATAATACAGATTCTTTTAATTTAGTATAATAACCATAAGAATCTGTAGCAGTTATTTTAGTGGAATAAGGATAAGGAGCATTTTGTATATTGTCAAAACCAGGTTGTATATAACCAAACCACCAAA
>CATIQX010000073.1 GCA_949531795.1 Cryomorphaceae bacterium
ATTGTTTTTTAAAACGGAAGCAAAAATAACACAAAGGTTGAAATAATAAAATATATTTGCAGAAAAAGAAGATATGAGTGTTTTAGTGGTAGGAACAGTAGCTTTTGATGCAATAGAAACTCCTTTTGGTAAAATAGATAAAATAGTTGGTGGAGCAGCAACATATATATGTTTATCGTCGTCATTTTTTGCTAAAAACTTAAACTTAGTATCTGTTGTTGGAGATGATTTTCCTTCAGAAGCAATACAGATGCTAAAAAACAAATCAGTTGATATTGATGGTTTGCAAATAAAAAAAGGTGAAAAAACATTTTTTTGGTCAGGAAAATATCACAATGATATGAATACTAGAGATACTTTAGATACACAGTTAAACGTATTAGAAAACTTTAATCCAATTGTACCTGAAAAATATCAAGAATCAGAATTCTTAATGCTTGGAAACTTAATGCCAAGTGTTCAAAAGCAGGTTTTAAGTCAAATGAAAAAGAGACCAAAATTGGTTGTTTTGGATACAATGAATTTCTGGATGGATCTTTTTATGGATGATTTAAAAGAAGCTTTAAAAGAAGTTGATGTTCTAACTATAAATGACGAAGAAGCAAGGCAGCTTTCGGGAGAATACTCATTAGTTAAGTCAGCAAAAATAATTCTAGCAATGGGCCCTAAATACTTAATAATTAAAAAAGGAGAGCACGGAGCTCTTTTGTTTAATGATGATGAAGTGTTTTTTGCTCCAGCTCTTCCTTTGGAAGAGGTGTTTGACCCTACAGGGGCTGGAGATTCTTTTGCGGGAGGATTTATAGGTTATTTAGCTAAAACAAATGACATCTCTTTTGAAAACATGAAAAGAGCTGTTATTAATGGTTCTGCCATGGCGTCTTTTTGCGTTGAAAAGTTTGGGACGCAGAAATTAACAGAAATCACTCAGACAGATGTTAGTGAGCGAATAAATGAGTTTGTAAAATTAGTTAAATTTGATATTTGATTAAAATAAAGAGGATCCGGTATTTTTAATATTGTTTTCATACCAATTATCAATAAGAAGATCTTTAGAGTCAGCCGCATGTACAGCTAAAAAATCACACCTTTCATTTTCTTTGTTGTTAGCGTGACCTTTTACCCAAATAAAACCCACCTTTTGTTTTCTGTATATTTTTAAAAAACGAATCCATAAGTCAGGATTTTTTTTCTTGTTAAAGTTTTTCTTTTCCCAACCAAACAACCATTTTTTTTCAACAGCATCAATTACATATTTTGAATCAGAATAAACAGTTATTACTGACCCTTCCTTCTTAACACTCTCTAGGGCGATAATAACCGCTAATAATTCCATGCGATTATTAGTTGTAAGTCTAAACCCCTGATTTAACTCTCTTCTATAGGAGCCGCTCATCATTACAATTCCATATCCTCCATTTCCAGGGTTTCCTTTCGCCGACCCATCAGTATAAATAATAATGCTCATTAATTAAAAAGCGCTTTTAAGATTGTTAAAATGGTTTTCATTTATATAATTTTTTAATTGTTTTTTCAATTGCATTAGGAAAATAGGCGTGCTCTAATTCACGTATTTTTTCTGTTAGTGTTTCTACAGATTCATCTGAAGAAATAGCACACTTTTTTTGTAAAATAATTTTTCCTTCATCATAGTTTTGATTCACAAAATGGATGCTAATTCCGCTTTCATTTTCTTTATTTTCAATCACAGCCTTATGTATATTGTTGCCATACATTCCTTTTCCTCCATATTTTGGTAGTAATGAAGGGTGAATATTAATAATGCGATTTGGGTAGCTATTAATCATTATTGACGGAAGTTTAAGTAAAAATCCAGCCAATATGACAACATCAACATCAATACTTTGCAGTTTTTTATGTAAATCAATAAAATTATTAAGCTCGTATTTAGTAAATATATGTACTGGAATATTCAGTTTTTTAGCCCTTTTTACAATTAACGCATCTTGCTTGTTAGTGCAAATCAAAACTACCTCAATATCAGATGATTCAGCAAAATAATTGCATATGTTTTCGGCATTTGACCCTGACCCAGAAGCGAATATTGCGAGTTTTTTTAGCATTATCAATTTTTCATTAAAAATAGTATAAACAAAGATATGTTAAAATAGAAAATAGGAAAGGTTGCAAGTTCTTTAATTTATAGTTTTATTTGCACATTAATAATTAAAACATTTAAATATGTCTGATGTAGCAGAAAAAGTAAAAGCAATTATTGTTGACAAATTAGGAGTTGACGAAAGTGAAGTGACTAATGAGGCAAATTTTACTAATGATTTAGGGGCTGATTCCTTAGATACAGTAGAGCTTATTATGGAATTCGAAAAAGAATTTGATATTCAAATTCCAGATGACAAGGCAGAGGCTATTGCAACTGTTGGAGATGCAGTTTCATTTATTGAGGCAGCCTAACTAATTAAAATGAAAAGTAGAAGAGTGGTTGTTACCGGAATGGGTGCTTTAACTCCCATCGGTAATAACTTACAGGATTATTGGAAAGCCTTGCAAGACGGGGTAAGTGGCGCTGCGCCAATTACTCACTTTAATGCTGAAAACTTTAAAACAAAATTTGCCTGTGAGGTTAAAGGTTTTGAGGTTACTGATTTTATTCACAGAAAAGAAGCGAGAAAAATGGATTTGTTTTGTCAATATGCAATGGTAGCTAGTGATGAGGCAATTATAGATTCTGATTTAAATTTGGATGAAATTAATCTAGATAGAGCTGGGGTTATTTGGGGATCGGGTATTGGTGGAATGAATAGCTTTCAACAGGAAACTACAAACTTTGCTCAAGGAAATGGGATTCCTAGATACAATCCATTTTTTATTCCAAAACTTATTTCAGATATTCCTGCAGGTCATATATCCATAAAGCATGGTTTTAGAGGTCCTAATTTTACTACCGTTTCTGCTTGTGCATCATCAACAAATTCTCTTATAGATGCATTTAATTATATCAAGTGGAATAAGGCGGATATTTTTGTTGCTGGAGGATCTGAAGCTTGTGTTTTTGAAACAGGAATAGGTGGTTTTAATGCAATGATGGCTTTATCAACCAGAAATGATGACCCAAAAACAGCTTCTCGTCCTTTTGATAAAGATAGAGATGGTTTTGTAATGGGCGAAGGAGGAGGTGCAATTGTTATTGAAGAGTACGAACATGCTGTTAAAAGAGGGGCAAAAATTTATGCAGAAATAGTTGGCGGAGGCTTAACTGCAGACGCACATCATATAACAGCGCCACATCCTGAAGGCTTGGGTGCGCGTAATGTTATGCAGCTAGCAATTGAGGAGGCTAAAATTCCCGTAACAGACCTAGATTATATAAACGTTCATGGGACATCTACTCCTCTTGGTGATATAGCAGAAACTAAAGCAATTAAAGCTTTATTTGGTGATCATGCTTATAACTTAAACATTAGCTCGACTAAGTCAATGACAGGTCACTTGTTAGGTGCCGCCGGAGTTATTGAGTCAATTGCCTGCATTATGGCTGTTAAGCACGATATTATCCCTCCAACGATTAATCACGTTACTGATGATCCCGAGATAGACAATAAATTGAATTTAACATTCAATAAAGCACAAAAAAGAACAGTGAACTACGCACTAACAAATACTTTCGGTTTTGGAGGTCATAACGCTTCTGTCCTATTTAAAAAATATACACCATAACGTTTTTAAAACTAATATACCAAAGACTTGCTTTTTGCAATAAGAATAAGTCTTTTTTGTTCAAAATATTAGGCTATAATCCAATTTGTAAAGGCATATACCTAAAAGCATTACAGCACAAATCTTATAGTGTAAAAGAAAACAACGAGCGGTTAGAGTTTTTGGGAGATGCAATTTTGGATTTTATTGTAGCCAAGGAGTTGTATTTGGAATACCCAGACCAAGAAGAAGGTTTTTTATCCCAACAAAGAGCGATAATAGTTGGGAGAAAGCACTTAAACTTAGTTGGGAAGAAAATTTTTTTGGATTCTGATATTAAAAGTAACCTTAAAGTAATACCTAAAAGCGTTTATGGAAATACGCTTGAATCAATTATAGGGGCTATATATATTGATAAAGGGGTGGAGCAAGCCGGACAGTTCATAATTAAGCATATTTATAGTTCAGAATTTATTAAGGAGCTTTCTGATACAGATTATAAGAGTAAGCTTTTAAAATTGTCTCAGAAATTAAAAATACAAATAACATATAAAGTTATAAAAAGAGAGGGTCCAAGTCATAGGCAAGAGTTTTTGGTTGCTGTTTATATAGAAAAAGTTAAAAAGGCAGAAGCGCAAGCATCCTCTATTAAGGAAGCAGAGCAAAAAGCAGCTAAAAAAGCATATAATAGTGTATTTTAGCAATTATGAAAACACGGTTTACATTAGAGTGTGCTGAAGAATTTGATTTTGCTGTGCTGGCAATAAATAGCCACATTAAAGCCTACAAATTGTGTTGGAATATTAATAGCTCAATGCAATTAAAATTTGAAAAAAAAAATTATCACAATATTAAAGGAGACTTATGGTTTTCAAGATATACGTATATTTCAGATGAAGGAATAGAGTATGATTTATTAGCTAATCGATCCAAAAAAGGATATTTAGTTCCAAACCAAAAAAGTATTAATTATTTTTTGGTTGTTAAGAATGACTACTGGAAGCAAGATAGGCTAGATTTTATGATTAAATTAAGAAGTGTCCCAGATGTTTTGTTAGCTTTTGAATTAGATATAGCAAGTTTAAAACACATAGATAGATTTATTTTCAATGATAAGGAAAACTAAAATAATAGCAACTATAGGTCCAGCAACATCATCCAAAGAGATGTTGAGGAAAATCATATTGAGAGGAGTTAATGTGTGTAGGCTAAACTTTTCTCATCTTGAACATGATGCGGCAAAAGAGATTATTTCAAACATAAAGGAGATTAACCAAGAGTTACATATGCATACTGCTATTTTAGCCGATTTACAGGGCCCTAAAATAAGGGTAGGTATATTCGAAAAGCCAATAAAACTTATAAAAGGTGAGGAAGTAATTTTTAGTACAAAAAGAAAGAAAAACACAATTCATATAAGTTATATTAATTTTGCTAAAGATGTTAGCGTAAAAGATAAGGTTCTGTTAGACGATGGTAAGATTGTATTAGAAGCCACTAGTACAAACAAGAAAGATACTGTTGTTTTAAAAGTAATATTTGGAGGCTTATTGCATTCAAGAAAAGGCGTTAATTTACCAAACACTAAAATTTCATTACCCTGTTTAACAAAAAAAGACAAGAAAGATTTAACTTTTGTACTTTCCGAAAAAATAGAATGGATAGGCTTGTCGTTTGTACGCTCAGCAAATGACGTTAGAGTTCTTAAAAGAATAATTAATAAGCAAAAGCTAAATCACAAAATAATTGCAAAAATAGAAAAGCCAGAAGCAATAAAAGATATTGATTCAATAATTGATGCTGCTGATGCAATTATGGTTGCAAGGGGAGACTTAGGAGTTGAGGTTCCGCCACATAAGGTTCCTGTTTATCAGAAAATGATTGTTGAAAAATGTATTACACAGGCAAAGCCAGTTATAATAGCAACACAAATGCTTGAAAGTATGACTGAAAATCCATCAGCAACAAGGGCAGAAGTAAACGATGTGGCAAATTCTGTTATTGACGGTGCTGATGCCGTAATGTTAAGTGGAGAAACATCTGTTGGAAGCTACCCTTTGAATGTTGTAGACACTATGCGGAAAATCATTAGAGACGTTGAGAGGAGTGATCATAACATATCAAAAAATAGAATAAACAAAGCTGTTATAAACAATGAAAGATTTTTGACAAATTCAATTTGTTCGAATGCTTGCGATATTGCTAAAAGTACAGAGGCTAAAGCAATAATTACAGTTACTTACTCTGGATTTAATACAATCAAAATGTCTAGCTATAGACCAAGTGCATTTATTTATGCCTTTACAAATAATCATACGATTTTAAATACACTAAGCTTGGTTTGGGGGGTAAGAGGTTTTTATTACGACAGGGGAACGACAACGGATCAAACTATAAAAGAAACTAAAGAAATTTTAAGAGATGGAAGTTTCTTAAAGAAAGGAGATTTAGTAGTAAATTTGGCTAGCATGCCAGCCCACGAAAAAGGCATGACAAATATGATGAAATTAAGTAAAGTAAAATAAATAACAAAAATGATAAATATACCATTATTAGCAGAGATTTGTAAGATTGCCGGAGCGCCAGGTCATGAGCAAAAAGTAAGAGAAATAGTTCTAAGAGAAGTAGAATCATTAGTAGATGAAATAAGAATTGACAACATGGGAAATGTTGTGGCGATAAAAAAAGGAAAAGAAAGTAAACGAGTAATGATTGGTGCTCACATGGATGAGATAGGGTTTATTGTTACCCACATTGATGACAAAGGGTTTGTTTATTTTCATACTTTAGGTGGTTTTGATCCAAAAACACTAACCGCACAAAGAGTAATTATTCATGGAAAACAGGATGTTATTGGCGTAATGGGGGGCAAGCCAATTCACTTAATGAATGCTGCTGATAGAGCAAAGGTACCTACTATTAAAGATTATTTTATTGACACAGGAAGACCTAAAAAAGAATTAGACAAAATAATTTCAGTAGGAGATACAATTACCAGAAGTAGTGATCTGATTGAGATGGGCGACTGTATAAATTGTAAATCTTTAGATAATAGAGTTTCTGTATTTATACTTATTGAAATGTTCCGTGAAATGAAACAAACACCACCTTATGATGTATATGGAGTATTTACTGTACAAGAGGAAATAGGAATTAGAGGTGCCAACGTTTCTTCAATGGATATAAATCCTGATTTTGGTTTTGGTTTAGACACTACTATTGCTTGGGACACTCCAGGAAGCACTAAACAGGAACAAGTCTCAGCTTTGGGTGAAGGGGCTTGTATTAAGGTGATGGATTCTGCCACTGTTTGTGATTACCGAATGGTAAAATACATGAAAGAATTAGCGAAAAAGAAAAAGCTAAAAACTCAATTGGAGATATTACCTGCCGGAGGAACTGATACAGCAGGAATACAGAGAATGAACCCAGGCGGAAGTATTGCTGGAGCGGTTTCTATACCAACAAGACATATTCATCAGTCGATTGAAATGGTTCACAAAGATGATGTGAGGGGGGCAATTGATTTATTACGCCACTCAGTTGAAAACTTACATACTTACGATTGGAGTTTTAGATAGAATAAAGTAAAATAGAAATAAATAACCACCTGAAAGGGTGGTTTTTCTTTGTCAAAGAATCCCTATTCCGATAGCAATAGCCATTAACATAATCATTACCGCAACAGTAATTTGCACAAAGCTAGTTGTGATTTTCTTTAGTAGTTTTTTTCCAATTAAAGCTCCAGCAAATGCAGCTAACACAGCTGCTAAAATTAGATTAATGTTTTCTTCTATACCAATAGAGGTGTATTTTGTGAAATAAACAGAAACTCTTGAAATATCAATTACAGAAGAAATCATTACTCCACTAGCAATAAAGCTTTCTTTACTCAAACCACACTTAATTAAAAAAGCACTTCTTAGCGCTCCTTGATGTCCTGATAGTCCACCAAAAAACCCACTAATAATACCTCCAATAAATAGTTTGTTTTCTGCAAACTCTAACTTTTTAAAAAAAGGAATTAACTCAAATAACGCAAAGCTAAACATTAAAAAAGCAACTATTACTTTGATAGTAGTAATGGAAAACTCTTTATCGCCTAATGTATATGTAAGCCATTCGGTATTTGCTGAAAAAGACATTAGTAGCCAGGCGCCAATTAATGCACTAATTATTGCGGGAGCGCCAAATTTCAACACAACTCTCCAATTCGCCTCTTTTCCTACCAAGTATAGTTTAAAAAAATTATTTAACAGATGAACAACTCCTGTTATGGCGATTGCCATCTCAAGAGGAAAGAAAAGGGCAAAAACAGGCATTAAAATTGTACCTAAACCAAAACCAGAAAAGAAGGTAAGCAATGATGCGAAAAATGCAGCTAAGCAGATTAATATGACTTCCATGTAAATTTAAATGCTCTTGTCAAACTGCTTTAAGAAACGCACATCATTCTCAAAAAACAGTCGCAAATCTTTTACCCCATACTTTAGCATGGCAATTCTTTCAATGCCCATTCCAAAAGCATATCCTGTATATTTTTTAGAATCAATCCCACAGTTTTCTAAAACGTTTGGGTCAACCATTCCACAGCCTAAAATCTCCAAATAACCAGTGTATTTACACACATTACATCCTTTGCCATTACAAATATTACAACTTACATCTACCTCAGCAGAGGGCTCTGTAAATGGGAAATAAGAAGGTCTTAGTCTTATTTTTGTTTTTTCTCCAAACATTTCTTTTGCAAAATAAAGAAGTGCTTGCTTTAGGTCTGCAAAACTTACATTTTCATCAATATATAAACCTTCCACTTGATGAAAAATACAATGTGCTCTTGCTGAAATGGCCTCATTTCTATATACTCTTCCTGGAGAAAGTGTTCGGATTGGAGGGCTGTTCTCTTCCATATACCTTACTTGTACTGATGAGGTATGTGTTCTTAATAAGACGTCAGGGTTAGTTTGAATAAAAAAGGTGTCCTGCATATCTCTTGCGGGATGTTCTTCTGGTAAATTTAAGGCTGAAAAATTATGCCAATCATCTTCAATTTCTGGCCCTTCTGAAACGTTAAAACCAATGCTATTGAAAATATCTACAATCTGGTTTCTTACTAAAGAAATAGGGTGCCTACTCCCTAAATTATCTAAGGAAACTGTCTTGCTTAAGTCAAGTTTTTCAGAATTACTTTCAGTGCTGAAACTTCCTTTAAATTCGTTAACTTTGGATTGAGCATTTTCCTTTAAGGTATTTATTGCTTGTCCAAATTCTTTTTTTGTTTCGTTAGGAATCTCTTTAAATGCAGTAAATAAAGTATTCATTTCCCCCTTTTTACCTAAAAACTTGAGTCTAAATTCTTCTGTTTCTTTCTCTGATTTTGGAATAAATTTTTCAACCTCTTGTAGTAATATCTTTACCTTTTCTAACATTGCGATAATTTATATATATTTGCTAATTGAATTACAAAGAAACAATAATTATGCTAAATAGGATTTTTAAAACTATATTATTAGGGATTTTTGCTCTAGTGATAACAACTACATTTACATCTTGCAAAAAAGAAAAAGAGACAATAGCTGTAGTTATTGTACAAGATGGTTCTGGAAATGTAGTGCCTCAAGCAAGGGTAATTTTACATGCAAATGAATTGAAAGAATCGCTATATACATATGATCCTGATGATTATGCGAACAGATCTCTAGATCTCTTAGTAAAAGATAACCTAGATACTACTTATAGTTCAACAGGACAATATTCAAATTTATTTAAGGCGGAATCTACTGATAATAATGGAAGAGTAGAATTCACACTTCCTTTAGAAATGATTTTAAATGTATCCGTTTTAAAAGTAGATGGAAATGATGAGTACTTAGGGGCGAATATCATTAATATTCAAAAAGAAAAAACAACTACGCAGGTAGTAAAATTGCTTAATTATTAAGATATTTTATAATAGCCTCCTTCATTAGTAACCCTTGCTTTGCGTCATCTAGATTTTTTAGAGCTTTTAATTCAGTCCAGTGCGGCCAGCCATCCTCATCCACTCTATCAAATTTATAAAAACCAAAAGGAGTAAGTATCTTACAGACCGCAACATGTAGAATATCTACCTTTTCTTCCCTACCAAATCGCTTAATACCCATATTTAGCTCTTGTACACCAATTAAATAAAGAATAGCTTTTAAGTTTATTTCATCTTCAAATTTCTTCTCTATTTTTAAAACTAAAGCATCCCATTTTTTATCCAAGTCATCCATAATGCAAAGTTAAAATTTTAATATCTTTACGGTATGAATTATCTAGATATTATAATAGCAGTTCCTTTATTGTATGGATTGATAAAAGGTTTTTCTAATGGAATTGTTAAAGAGGTAACCTCATTATTAGCTTTGTTTGTAGGAGTTTATATTGCTATTAATTTTTCAGAATATTTGGAGCCAAAATTTATAGATATATTGGATGGTTATCAGCAGTTTGTTCCTGTTTTAGCTTTTGGAGTTTTGTTTTTAGTAACCGTACTATGCGTAAAAACATTAGGGTTTTTTATTGATAAACTAACAAAAGCACTAGCATTAGGAGTTTTTAGCAGGGTGTTCGGGGGTGTTTTTGGGTTTTTAAAAGTAGTCGTTATTTTCAGTTTTTTACTCTTTGTAATTAATGATTATAATTTGGTGAAAAAACAAACGAAAGAAAGTTCTGTATTATTTACCCCACTTACTGATGTTGCAAAAATAATCACCCCACAGTTTAAAAAACATCAATCTATTTTAGATAAAATAGATATAGAGGCTAAAAAAGCAAAGGAGAAAATTAATCAGAAAATTAATCCTGAATAGCGATTACTCCAGGAAGTTTCTTGCCCTCTAGATACTCTAACATAGCACCACCTCCTGTTGAAATATAAGATACTTTTTCAGTAAAACCAAACTGCTTCACAGCCGCAACTGAATCACCACCTCCAACTAATGAAAATGCTCCGTTTTTAGTTGCTTTACATATTGCATCGCCAATTTTTTTAGTTCCATTTAAAAAATTATCCATTTCAAAAACACCCATAGGCCCGTTCCAAATTATTGTTTTTGAATCCAATATTACCTTAGAGAATCTAGTGATGCTGTCATTTCCAATATCTAGACCCATAAATCCATCAGGAATATTAGTAATTTCAGAATGTTGAATTATTGCATTATTGTTGAACTCATTTGCATTTATTGAATCAGAAGGCAATAGCAATTGAACTCCCTTGGCTTTAGCTTGAGTAATTAAGCTTTTTGCCAAAGCTACCTTATCATTTTCCACTAATGAATCACCAATACACCCACCCATTGCCTTAGCAAAAGTATAAGCCATACCACCTCCAATAATCAGGTTGTCAACTTTGTCATAAAGTGAAGTGATAACATCAATTTTACCAGTTATTTTTGCGCCACCTATAATTGCTGTAAAAGGTCTTTGAGGGTTTTTAAGGGCAGTTTCTAAGTTATTTATTTCATTGTTAAGTAGTAGTCCAAAATATTTATTTTTTGGAAAATAATTAGCAATAGTAGAAGTAGAAGCGTGAGCCCTGTGAGCGGTTCCAAAAGCATCGTTTACATACACATCACCAAGTTTGGATAATTGTTTTGCAAAGTCATTATCTCCAGTTTTTTCTTGTGAGTAAAAACGCAGATTTTCTAATACCAATACATCTCCATTTTCCATTTTAGATATATCTTTTAAGGTTTTTTTACCAATACAATCTAAACTAAAACCTACTTCAATTTCAAGCAAATTAGAAAGGTGCTTTAAAGTATGTTTTAATGAAAATTTTTCTTCAAAACCATTTTTTGGTCTTCCTAAGTGAGACATAATAATTGCCTTTCCTCCATCTGAAATTACTTTTTTAATTGTTGGTAGGGCTGCTTGAATTCTACTGTCATCAGTAATGTTAAAGTGCTTGTCTAAAGGAACATTAAAGTCAACTCGTATTAAAACCTTCTTACCTTTTAGAGATATGTCGCTTATGTTATTCATTATGCAAAAGTAAAATAAATGATAAAAATGAGCACAAATTATTTATATTTGACAGAAATAAATTTTAAATGTTATTTAAGGAGATTACAGGTAATAATGCTGTAAAAAAGCAGCTAATTGACGCGGTTAGAAATAATCGAATTAGTCATGCTCAGCTTTTTTCCGGAAAAAGTGGTAGTGCTAAATTGGCTTTAGCGCTTGCTTATGCTCAGTTTTTAAATTGCAAAAATAGAACTGCAATTGATTCTTGTGGGACCTGCTCTTCCTGTTTAAAGTTTAACAATCTATCACATCCTGACCTACATTTAGTTATACCAGTTTTAAAGACTAAACAAGTGCAGAAGCCTGTAAGCGACCATTTTATTGGGCAGTGGCGCAATTTTATAACTAACAATTATTATGGGTCATTAAATGGTTGGATTGATTCATTTGGGACCGAAAACAAATCAGGACAGCAGGGCACAATTTATAAAGACGAAGCAAATAATATCCATAAAAAGTTAAGCCTTAAAAATTATGAGGCTGATCATAGAATTGTAATGATTTGGATTCCAGAAAGAATGAATTTAGATGCATCTAATAAGCTGCTAAAGTTATTTGAAGAACCACCAAAGGGAACTATCTTTTTATTGGTAACAGAAAATATTAATCAACTTTTACCAACTATAACTTCAAGGCTACAAACAATCAAGGTTGCTGACTTTACAGCAGAAGACATAATTGATCATTTTGGAGAACAGGCTTTGACATTGGAAAAGGCAAAACAGCTTAGGAACTTAACAAATGCTGATTTGGGAAAAATTAATCTAATTTTGGAGGACAGAGAAGATGAATTAGACTTGATTGCTGATTTTTCAGCATGGATGAGACTTACATATAAAATGGATGTTCAGGGGATTTCAAAATGGGTGGAAAACCTTTCGTTAAAGGGAAGAAAACAACAAAATCTATTTTTATCATACTCTATAAAAATGGTTAGGGAGTGTTTAATTTATAATTTTGCTAGTAGCACCTTACTTAAAACAAATAAAAAGGAATTTGCTTTTTTAACTAAGTTCTCACCATTCATTCATGAGGAAAATAGCGTGATGATAACTGAAAAATTAGAGGAATCAATCAAGGCAATTAATAGAAATGCAAATGCAAAAATCTTATTTTTTGAGCTTTCACTTCAAATGGTGAAATTCTTAAGACTTAAACGTAAGTTTGCAATAAAATAAAAAAAATGGGTTGTAGTAATTGTAGTACATGTGAAGTTTCCGAAAATAGAGGTTCTGCTAACAGTACTGTTTTTGATTGGTTGTATCAAATTGATGCTCCAAAAAGCGAAAACACTAACTTGGTTGAAGTACAGTTTAAGGGAGATAGGAAAGACTTCTATGTTAATTCAGAAGATATTGATATTAATAGTGGAGATTGGGTAGTTGTACAGGGTGAAAAGTCAGGGCATGATATAGGTAAAGTAACAATGAAAGGCGAGCTAGTAGCTTTGCAGATAAAACGTAAAAGCAGAGATATTGAAAAGGACCCTATCAGAAAACTATTTCGAATAGCGTCAGAAAATGATATGAAGAAATGGAAGGATGCCGTAGCTAATGAGGATGATATTTTAATAAAAGCAAAACGAATTATTGAAAACTCTAGACTGGAAATGAAGCTTACTGATGTTGAGTTTCAGGGAGATAACTCGAAAGCAACATTTTATTATACAGCTGAAAAAAGAGTGGATTTTAGGGAGTTGATAAGAGAATATTCAAGAAGTTTTGGAGTTAGGGTAGAAATGCGCCAGATTGGAGTTAGGCAAGAAGCTGCCAAAATTGGAGGAATAGGCTCATGTGGAAGAGAGCTTTGTTGTTCTACATGGATGACTGATTTTCCATCAGTATCAACTAACGCTGCTCGTTATCAACAACTATCAATTAATCCTCAAAAAATTTCAGGACAGTGCGGAAGGCTAAAGTGTTGTTTAAATTTCGAATTAGATGGATATACTGAGGCTCTAAAAGGTTTCCCCAGTACTAAAGTACAATTAAAATCGAAAAAGGGAAATGCTAAATTTGTCAAACTAGATGTTTTTAAAGGAGTTTTATTTTATTTTAATATGGATAATCCAGGTGATTTACTAGAGCTATCTATTGAGAATGTAAATAAAATTATTGCATTAAATAAAAAAGGAGAAATACCTGCAAGCTTTGAAAGTTTTGTAATTGAAATTGGGCAAAAAGAAGTTTCTTTTGAAGATGCTATGGGTCAAGATAATATTAGTCGTTTTGATAAAAAAAAGAAATTAAAATTTAAAAAGAAAAAAAAGGGAAATTGTCATTGCGGAAAAACTAAAGATCCAAATGGAAATTGTGATGGAGCTCACCGTAATTAAAAAGTAATTATATGACGAGGAATCTCGCTTTAATTGGCCTAATAGTTATGTTTACTTCATGTGATAACTCTATTGTTTTTGAAGAATATAAAAGCTTTGAAAATCAGGAGTGGATTAGCGATAGTATAGTTTTTTTCAATTATTCAATAAATGATACTACTAGTAAAAACAAAATCAAAATTAAGCTAAGGCATACGGTTGATTATGAATTTCAGAATTTATTTCTATTTATCAAGACAGACGTGATGGACACAGTTGAATTGATGTTGGCAAACAAAGAAGGAATGTGGTTGGGTAATGGGGTTGGTGATGTTAGAGAGTTTGAATTTGAATATCATAATGCAAAGTTATTTAGTAAAAAAGGCAATTATCCTTTTCAAATTGAACAAGCAATGCGATATGGAGCGTCTGAAAAAATCCAAATACTAAATAATATACTTGCTGTGGGAATAAGTATAGAAAAACAAGATGAGTAGTTATAGAAAGATAATATTGTGGTTGATTATTACCAGTCCATTTTTTGGATTGTTTCTATTGGTTAATCTTACGGCTATTGGTGTTTTTGGTGATTTACCTTCATTTGAGCAATTAGAGAATCCAAAGAATAATTTAGCAACTGAAATTATTTCAGAAGATGGTGTTGTTTTAGGTAAATATTTTTTTGAAAATAGGAGTAAGGCAAATTACAATGAGATTCCAGAAAATTTAATTAATGCATTCATTTCAACAGAAGATGTACGCTTTAGAAATCATTCTGGAATAGACGGAAGAGCATTGCTAAGAGCTATTTATGGAGCTTTAACTGGAAAAAGTAGTTCAGGAGGAGCAAGTACGATTACTCAACAATTGTCCAAAATGTTGTTTACAGATAAGCCTAGTTCTGGAGTAGAAAGAGTAATGCAAAAGCTAAAGGAATGGATAATTTCAGGACAACTTGAAAAGCGATATACAAAGGATGAGATATTAACTATGTATCTAAATCGGTTTGACTGGGTAAATAATGCTGTAGGAATTAAATCAGCATCACAAGTGTACTTTAACAAAGCACCTATTGACTTGAATATTTTAGAGTCTGCAATGCTTGTAGGAATGCTAAAGAACCCATCGTACTATAATCCAAACAGAAGAATAGCATTAACAGAGAGAAGAAGAAATATTGTTCTTTCTCAAATGAAAAAATATGAGGTTATTTCAGACTCTTTATATGACACTTTAGTGCAACAGCCAATTATTTTGAATTTTAAAAAAGCAAGTCATAATGAAGGTTTGGCTCCTTATTTTAGAGAATATTTTAGAGGAGAATTAAAGAAGTGGTGTGCGACACATACTAAGCCAGATGGTACCAATTACAATGCTTATACGGACGGTTTAAAGGTATATACTACAATTAACTCTCGTTTACAGCAGTTTGCTGAAGAGGGTATGCGTACTCATATTTCATCTTTACAAAAAGACTTTAACAACCATTGGAAGGGCTATACTAAGGCTCCATATCCTGATGATTTTGAATGGGAGCAAATAGACGAAATTATTGACCAAGGAATGAGGCGTTCCGAAAGATATAGAAAGCTAAAGAAGGCGGGAAAGTCTAAAAATCAAATAAAAAGTATTTTCCAAAAGAAGGTGCAAATGACTTTATTTTCTTGGGATGGCGAGATAGATACTTTACTTTCACCTAGAGACTCTATAAAATATAACAAGTTTTTTATTCATAGCGGGATGATGAGCATGGACCCAAAAACAGGGCATGTTAAAGCTTATGTTGGTGGTATAAACTATAAGCACTTTAAGTACGACCACGTTAAGATTGGAAAAAGACAAGTAGGATCTACATTTAAACCTTTTTTATACTCCTTAGCAATGCAGGAGGGCTACACTCCATGCTCTGAAGTTTCTAATGTTCCAGTTGTTTTTGATAAAAATAGATGGAGGTTGGAGAAAGACTGGGTGCCAAAAAATTCAGGAGATGAGTTTGATGAAATGTCATTAACTTTAAAGTTTGGTTTAGCCAACTCAATCAATACAGTTACAGCTTACATTATGAAGCAATTTGGACCTCATGCTGTGGTCGATTTGGCAAAAAAGATTGGAATTCATTCTAAGATTTTAGCAGTACCTTCATTATGTTTGGGAACTTTTGATTTATCAGTTTATGAAATGGTTGGAGCATATTCTACTTTTGTAAATAAAGGAGTTTGGACAGAACCTATTTTTGTTACTCGAATTGAAGATAAAAATGGCGTTGTATTGGAGGATTTTGAGCCAAAAACTCAGGAGGCTATGAGTAAGGAAACAGCTGACCTTATGGTAAGAATGTTGCAAGGAGTAGTTGATGGGGTATATAGTCCTGCAGCAGGAGTAACTAGAGGGACAGGAGTGAGATTGCGTTTTAAGTACGGTTTTAAAAATGAAATGGGAGGTAAAACTGGAACAACTCAAAACCAATCAGATGGTTATTTTATGGGTATAACACCTAATTTAGTCACAGGGGTTTGGAGTGGTTGTGAGGATAGGGCGGCTCACTTTCGAACTATACATTATGGACAAGGAGCTAATATGGCATTGCCGGTTTTTGCAGAATATATGCAGAGGGTATATGCCGATACTTTAGAATCAGGAATTTACCCAATTGACTTTGATATACCAAAGTCAGTCGATCTAAAATTAGATTGTGGGGAAGCAACTAATAGTCTTGGGACTGATGAATTTGATGAAGAATTTTAAATTATGATAAATAAGATAGTTGATAATATTGAACAGGCACTTGAAGGAGTAGAAAGCAATATGACTTTTATGTTTGGTGGTTTTGGGCTTTCAGGAATTCCTGAAAATGCAATTGCATCTCTTTCCCAGAAAGAAATTTTTGGACTGACATGTATCTCTAATAATGCTGGTGTGGATGACTTTGGATTAGGGCTTTTACTACAGAGAAAGCAAATTAAAAAAATGATATCTTCTTATGTAGGTGAGAATGCTGAGTTTGAACGACAAATGTTAAGCGGTGAATTGGAAGTTGATTTAATCCCTCAAGGTTCTTTGGCAGAAAGATGCCGAGCAGCAGGAGCAGGAATTCCTGCATTTTTCACTCCTGCAGGATACGGAACTGAAGTAGCCCTAGGAAAAGAGGTGAGGGAATATAACGGTAAACCTCATATTTTAGAAACAGCATTAACAGCAGACTTTGCGTTTGTAAAGGCTTGGAAAGGTGACACGGCAGGGAATTTAATTTTTAAAGGTACTGCCAGGAACTTTAATCCACTTATGGCAATGGCAGGCAAAATCACGGTTGCAGAGGTAGAAGAACTAGTGCCAGCAGGAGAGCTAGACCCAAATCAAATTCACACACCAGGAATTTTTGTGCAAAGAATTTTTCAGGGGGAGAAATACGAGAAAAGAATAGAACAAAGAACTGTTAGAATTAAAGAATAATGGCTTTAGATAAAAACCAAATAGCACAAAGAATTGCACAAGAATTAGAGCATAATACCTATGTAAATTTAGGGATTGGAATTCCAACCTTGGTTGCAAACTATATTCCTAAGGGAATTGATATTGAATTTCAATCGGAAAATGGAGTGTTAGGAATGGGTCCTTTTCCTTTTGAGGGAGATGAAGATCCGGATTTAATAAATGCAGGAAAACAAACTATTACCACTCTAGATGGTGCGGTACTTTTTGACTCCGCTACTTCCTTTGCTATGATAAGAGGGCAGCACGTTCAACTTACAGTGTTGGGTGCTATGGAGGTTTCTGAAAATGGTGATATAGCCAACTGGAAGATTCCTGGTAAAATGGTAAAAGGGATGGGTGGCGCTATGGACTTGGTAGCGTCTGCTGATAACATTATTGTAGCCATGATGCACACCAATCGTGCAGGAGAAAGTAAAATTCTGAAACAATGTACCTTACCTATTACTGGTGTAAACTGTGTAAAGAAAGTAGTAACTAACTTAGCTGTTTTGGAAGTTACTGAAAAGGGTTTTAAACTTTTAGAAAGAGCGCCAGGCGTAAGTGTTGAAGAAATAAAAAATTCTACTGAGGCTAATCTAATTATTAAAGGTGAAGTTCCCGAGATGAATATCTAAAAAGAAAAAGTAGCACTAGTAGGGAAACTAAAATTCTAACTTTTGTTTAATCATCATCTTTCTCTTCTTTAAGAGAGTATTGATACAACTCTTTCCATTTATTTTTAAAAATCTTATTTGTTAGTTTTGTGATATGAAAAAATTACTATTTATACTATTACTCACTATACCATTTGTTGGATTTGGACAGAATGAAACAAAAAAGGAATATTGGGATAATGGTCAAATAAAATCTGTAGAATATTATAAAGATGGTAAAAGAGACGGAACATTTTCTTACTATTTTGAAAATGGTAAAATAAGGACAGAAAAAACCTGGAAAGACGGAAAACTTGATGGTAAAGATATTTGGTATTTTGAAAATGGACAGATAGGTTGGGAAGAAAATTGGAAAGAAGGAATCCCAGATGGTAAATTTATTTACTATTACGAAAATGGACAAAAAAGGTATGAAAAATACTACAAAAACGGTGAACTAATTGAAACTAAACACTATTAAATATTAGGGAAGAAAGGTTGAGTAAAAGATAGTGGTTGAGTAAGGATCAACCTAAAATACCCCACTACTCTACAGTAACCGATTTAGCTAAATTTATTAAACTCAATTTACTTTAATTCCCTTACTTTCCAAATGCTTTTTTATGTCTTCCAATTTTCCTTCAGGAATAGCGTCAATTAATTTCTGAGTATATTCTGTTCCAGGATTGTTGTAAATCTGGTCTGCATCTCCCATTTCTTCAATCTTTCCTGCTTGCATAACAACCATCCTATCACTCATGTATTTTACAACTGATAAATCATGAGAAATAAAGATGTAGGTTAATCCAAAATCTTCTTTAAGTTCATTTAATAGATTCAATACTTGCGCTTGTACAGATACGTCTAATGCAGAAACTGACTCATCACAAATTATAAACTTAGGATTTACAGCCAATGCTCTTGCAATACCAATTCTTTGTCTTTGTCCTCCAGAAAACTCATGTGGATAACGATAAAAATGAGCAGGGTCTAAACTTACTCTTGTTAAGAGTTCTTCAACTTTTTTCTTTCTCTGCTCGTCATTTTCAAGAATACCATGCACTTGCATCGGTTCCATAATTGCATTTCCAATTGTCATTCTTGGGTTAAGTGATGAATAAGGATCTTGGAAAATAATTTGAACATCTTTACGAAAGAGTCTAAGCTCTTCAGTATTCATTTTTGCAATATCTTTCCCTTTGTAAATCATTTGCCCCTCAGTAGGCTCTTCAAGGCGAATAATAGTTCTTCCAATTGTTGTTTTACCACAACCACTTTCCCCAACTAACCCTAAAGTTTCTCCAGGATATACATCAAAATTAACATCATCTACTGCTTTTACATGATCACTTATACCACCAAAAAATCCATTACGAATTGGAAAATAAGTTTTTAAATTTTTGATCTGCATTAAAGGTTTTTGGTCGTAAAGTTTCTTGTGTTTTGCAACTCTTTCGCTTTCAGGAATGGCCAAGTCTTTAGTAAATTCTGATACAGAAATGCCATTATCAATTATCTCTCCATTCTCATCAATTTTCATAAAATCAGAAACGGTAGGTAAGAAAGTATAGCGTTTATCCAGAGGTGGTCGGCAAGCTAAAAGTCCTTTGGTATAAGGATGCTTTGGGTTAGTAAAAATATCCCAAACACTTCCTTGTTCCACAATATTTCCTTTGTACATCACGACTACTTTATCGGCCAATTCAGCTATTACTCCCAAATCATGGGTGATGAACATAATTCCCATATCATGTTCTTTTTGCAGGTTTTGCATTAGTTGTAGTATAGTTTTTTGCACAGTAACATCTAGAGCAGTTGTTGGTTCATCAGCAATTAAAACTGACGGCTGGCAACTCATTGCCATAGCAATCATAACTCTTTGTTTTTGTCCACCAGAAATTTGATGTGGATAAGTACTGAAAATACGCTCAGGAGTTGGTAGTTGAACCTCTTCAAATAATTTTATAGTTAATGCTTTTGCTTCTTTCTTATTGAGTTTTTGATGCAAAATAATAGCTTCCATCACTTGGTCTCCACAGGTAAATACTGGGTTTAATGATGTCATCGGCTCTTGGAAAATCATAGCCATGTCATTGCCTCTGAACTTACGTATTTCCTCTTCTGAAATAGCTAAAAGGTCAGTAGCTGTACCATCACTTTTATGAAAAATAATTTCACCACCACTAATTTTCCCAGGGGGGGTAGGAATTAACCTCATAGCTGAAAGCGAAGTAACTGATTTCCCTGAACCTGATTCTCCAACAATACCGATGGTTTCCCCTTTGTTAAGTGTAAAACTAACCCCATTTACAGCTTTTACAATTGTTCCTTCAGTGTGAAATTCGGTAACAAGATTCTTAAATTCCAATAATGTATCTTCCATTTTCTGCTTTTTTTTAGGTTGTTAAAAATAGTTTTTAAATTCTATTTAAACAAACTCAATGTTATTTTCTGAAATAAGCTCCTCTCCTTTATATTTCAAAAGTAGTTGAGCTACTGTTAAAGTGTCTTTCTGACAATATTTTTTTATGCGCTCTAAATCTTTGTCAATCCAGTAAACATCAGCTACTTGGCTGCCATCAATATCACCCTTTGGTGTTGGAATATCAAATATGGCTGCTAGTAATTTTATGGGAGTATAATTTTTATAGTCGCCAAACCTCCATAACTCCATAGTATCTAAATGATTTACTTCCCAAGGCTTTTTACCTGCAATATCTAAAATTTTAGGTAGTTTTAATCCATTAATAAGTGCTCGTCTAGATATAAACGGGAAATCAAACTCTTTTCCATTGTGTGCACATAGCTTATGTTGTTTTTTATTAAATTGTGTATTTAGCAATTCATTAAAATCTGTAATGATTTGCTTTTCATTGTCTCCATAAAATGACTTTATACGAAAATGATTTTCATTTTTTTCAACAAATAAATACCCTACAGAAATGCAAATGATTTTAGAAAATTCAGCCATAACTCCTGATTTTAGCTTGTAAAATTCCGATGGAGTATGCTCTTTTTTTCTTTGCCAAGCTGTTTTTTCAGACCATAATTTCTGAAAGGTAATATCGAGATCCTCAAATTTTTGAGAGCAAGGAACAGTTTCAATATCTAAAAAAAGGACATTTTTTATTTTTATTTCTGATAACATCTAAGGATACATTTTAAGTGCCGCATCAGTAAATTGATAAAAATCTTCGTGGTGACCATCAGGTAAATTAGGGCCAAATTTCTTTCCTAGTCTAATGATAATCATATCTTTTTCAGGAATAGAAATTACATACTGACCCCAAAGTCCCCTAGAATAATAGATTGATAAGCCTTGTCGTTCAGCTAGCCAAAATTGATAGCCATAATTAGTGTTTTTATTTCCTTTTTCATCTAGTAAATTAGCTGATGTAGTTGCTTCTATTATGTAGTTGCTGTCTAAAAGCTGTAAGCCATTCCAATTTCCTTGGTGCATATATAATTTCCCTAAGCGGGCAAGATCCCTTGCATTTGAGTTAATACAACAAAACCCTTTTTCATCCCCACCTACAACATCAGTACTCCAAAGTGCAGGGTGTTTTGCTCCCATTGGTTGCCACAGTTTTTTGGATGCGTATTCACTTATTGTTTCTCCTGTTGCTTCCTCAACTATAAAAGCAAGTAATTGAGAGCAAGCGCTATTGTACTTAAATACCTTACCAGGAGTGCTTACTACATTTAAATTTTTCATCAAATCGCCTAAATTATTACCGAAATACGCCTCAGCAGTTTGGCCAATTGGGTTGTAATAATCTTCATTCCAATTTAGGCCAGAACTCATGGTGAGTAAATTTTTAATAGTTAATTCCGTATCTTTTCCTTCGCAGAAATCAGGTAGAAAATCACATACTTTTTGGTCAACACTTTTAATTTTTCCTTCAAATATTGCAATTCCAACTAAAGTAGATACCCAACTTTTGGATATTGAAAATGAATTGGACATAGTATCAGAACTATAGCCGTGCCAATATTTTTCAAAACGGATACTGTCTTTTATTATCACCATAAAAGCAACTGTTTCCATACTCTCATTTACAGCGTTAATAAAATCAGGTAATTCTGCTTTATTATAATTATTAGCTGTTACCCACTCTTGATGTTTGCCTGATTTAATAGTTTTAGCGGGCAGGTAAATAAAATCATTTATGTAGGATGATGTATACCCTTTTAAATACGTAATAGAAATTCCTTTGTACAGCCAGCTTTTCCCGCTTACAAGAATAATTAGGTTAAGTGAAACAAAAACTATGAGAAAGTATTTTAATATTTTTTTCATCTTAAATAATTTCCATCTCAAAAAGTCTAACCAAATGGGCTTTAAGCTTGTCTCTTACCTCATCCATATTCATTTCCTTTCCTAATTCATTTTGAAGTGATGTTACACTTTTATCGGTAATACCACATGGGATAATATTTCCGAAAT